>JBAVNY010000497.1:0-5548 GCA_049691535.1 Candidatus Acidiferrum sp. | reverse complement strand
GCGTCGTCCCTGGAAAAGGTCATCGAATATCGCGGCGACACCACCATTGTCTTCCCCAAACACTTGATGCTGGCCACAGCGCAAGTCTGTAAAGAGCATCCGGAACTGCAATTCAATCTGCTCAGTGACGCCACTTGCGTCGATCGCTTCCCCATCGAGCCGCGCTTCGAACTCAACTACCAGTTAGTCTCCATCCCGCTGCGCCGCCGCATTTGCCTGCGCACCTATGCCAGCGGACAGCAACCTATCGTCGATTCCCTCATGCCTGTTTGGCTAGGCGCCAATTGGCTGGAGCGCGAAATCTTCGACCTCTTTGGCGTTCAGTTTGAAGGGCACACCGATCTGCGTCGCATTCTTTTGCCCGATGGCTTTCAAGGTTTCCCTCTTCGCCGCGATTTCCCGGTAGAAGGGCAACGTTAATTTCCGGCTCATGGATATTGACCAATGACAACGATTGAAACAGCAATCGGCACCACTAAAACGATGGTTCTCAACATGGGGCCGCAGCACCCTTCCACCCACGGCGTGCTGCGCGTTTTGCTCGAACTCGATGGCGAAAATGTGGTAACCGCCATTCCCGATCTTGGCTATCTCCACACCGGCATCGAGAAAAGCTGCGAAGATAAAACCTATTCTCAGGCCATCACTCTGACCGATCGCATCGATTACCTGAATCCCCTGGGCAACAATCTTGCCTATTGCCTCGCCGTCGAAAAATTGCTGAACCTCGAAGTTCCCAAGCGCGCCCAATACATTCGCGTCATGATGGTCGAGCTGCAGCGCATTTCTTCTCACCTGGTTTGGCTCGGCACTCATGCGCTGGATATGGGCGCCATGTCCGTGATGCTTTACGCCTTCCGCGAGCGCGAAGAAATTCTGAAAATTTTCGAACGCTTCGCCGGTCAGCGCATGATGACCAGCTACATCCGCATCGGTGGCCTGGCTCTCGAGCCTCCCACCGGCTGGCGCGAAATGGTCAAGAAATTCATCGACGCCATGCCCGCGCACATCGATGAATACGAAGCCCTGCTTACTGAAAATCGCATCTGGAAGGGTCGACTCGAAGGCGTTGGCTATTTGCCCGCCGAACAACTCATCGCCCTTAGCACCACTGGCCCCGGCCTGCGCGCCGCCGGAGTCGCCTACGACAATCGCAAAATGTTTCCCTATTCCTCCTACGAGGAGTTCGATTTCGACGTTCCCACCCGCACCGAATCCGATTGCTATGCGCGTTACATGGTTCGCGTGGCCGAAATGCGCGAAAGCGTAAAACTCGTTCGTCAGGCCATGGCCAAGATCACCGACCAGGGCGTTTACAAAGCCGAAGCGCCCGGAATCATTCCTCCGCAGCGCGAAAAAATGAAGACCGAGATGGAAGCGCTCATCTACCACTTCAAAATTTTCACCGAAGGCTTTTCCCCAGCGCCGGGCGAGGCCTACGCCGCCGTTGAATCGCCACGCGGCGAACTTGGCTGCTTCGTCGCCAGCGACGGCTCTCCTAAACCGCTGCGGGTACATTTCCGCGGACCATCGTTTGTGAATTTGCAGGCGTTGCCCTTTATGGTTCAGGGACAACTCCTGGCCGACGTTGTGGCCAGCATCGGCACCATCGATATCGTGCTCGGAGAAGTGGACAGGTAACTCATGGAACTTTCGCCAAAACTCGCTGCTCGTTTCGAAAAGTTGCAGAACGCCTATCCCGTTAAACGCAGCGCGCTCATCCCCATGATGATGTACGCGCAAGACGAGTTCGGCTACATCAACGACGAACTGATCGCCGAAATCGCTCAGCGCCTGGATCTGCGCACCGTGCAGGTCGAAGAAACTCTCGAGTATTACTCCATGCTGCGCCGCAAACCCGCCGGCAAACATCACGTGCAGGTCTGCACCAACGTGGCCTGCATGCTGCGCGGCGGCTACGAATTGCTGGACCACGCCAAGAAGCGCCTGGAAATTGGCAACAAGCAGACCACCAAAGACGGCGCGTTCTCGTTGGAAGAAGTCGAATGTATAGGCGCTTGCACCGGCGCGCCCGCCGTTCAAATTAATTACGACTTCTACGAAAATCTCACTCCAATGAAATTCGACCGCATCATCGAAGAAATCGACAAGGGCAAGCATCCGCAGCCCGTAGGCGTAATTTCCGGCGCGCTCCACGAACGCAACAAACTCGAAACGCCTTTGATCAGCAAACGCTGGGGCATTCACGATTCCCACAAGATCGATATTTTCTTGCAGAACGGCGGCTATCAGGCCCTCGAAAAAGCGCTGAAACAAATGTCACCCGAAACCATCATCGACGAAGTCAAGAAATCCAATTTACGCGGCCGGGGCGGCGCCGGCTTCCCTACCGGCATGAAGTGGTCCTTCGTTCCCAAAGACACGCCGAAAGCCAAATACGTGATCTGTAACGCCGACGAATCCGAGCCCGGCACCTGCAAAGATCGCCCGCTGATGGAAATGGATCCGCACCAACTCATCGAAGGCATGGTCATCGCCGGTCGCGCCATCAACGCGCACAACGGCTTCATCTATATTCGCGGTGAATATCGCTACGTGCTCGACATCGTCGAAGTGGCCATCGAAGAAGCTTATTCGCGCGGCTATCTCGGTAAAAATATTCTGGGCTCTGGCTTCGATTTCGATCTGGTCATCCATACTGGCGCCGGCGCTTACGAGTGCGGCGAAGAATCCGCCCTCATGGAGTCGCTCGAAGGCAAGCGCGGCTATCCGCGCATCAAGCCTCCCTTCCCCGCCATCGTTGGACTCTACGGCTGCCCGACTATCATCAATAACGTGGAAACACTGAGCGCCGTCCCTTCCATCATTCTCGAAGGCGGCGAAGCTTACGCCAATCGCGGCACGCCAAAGAATGGCGGCACACGCCTGCTCTGCGTCTCTGGCCACGTCAACAAGCCCGGCATCTACGAAATTCCACTCGGCATGAACATGAAAAAGTTCATCGACGACGTTGCCGGCGGCGTCTCTGGCGGCAGAAAATTAAAAGCCGTCATTCCCGGCGGCAGTTCCTGCCCGGTTCTAACCGCGGCCGAAATCGATATCGCCATGGATTACGACACCGTCGCCAAAGCCGGCTCCATGCTTGGCTCCGGAGGCATGGTGGTCATCGACGATGAAACCTGTATGGTCGACATGGCTCGCCGCATCATGCAGTTCTACGCTCACGAGTCCTGCGGCTGGTGCATTCCCTGCCGCGAAGGCACCACCTGGCTGCGCAAAATGCTGGAGCGCTTCCACGCTGGCTTCGGCCGCACGGAAGACATCGACATGGTTGGCGATCTAGCCAAAAATATGTTGGGCCGCACTTTCTGCCCACTCGGCGACGCCGCCGCCATGCCCACCATCAGTATCGTCACCAAGTTTCGTAATGAGTTTGAAGATCATCTGCACGGACGTTGTGCATACAAATCCGCCGAAGCGCTCGTCGGTTCGCGGTAGGGATTTAGGGATCCATGGCCGAAACAAAGCTCGTTCACTTGAAAATTGACGACCGCGATGTCGAGGTGCCCGCCGGCACTCTGGTCATCGAAGCCACCCGGCGACTCGGCACCGAAGTGCCCTCCTTCTGTTATTACCCGGGGCTCTCGTTGCAGGCTGCCTGCCGCATGTGCCTGGTCGAAGTTGAAAAGGCACCGAAGCTGCAAACCGCCTGCACTTTGGTCGTTGCCGAAGGCATGGTCGTTCGCACCAATACCGAACAAGTGCGCAACGCCCGTAAATACATGCTGGAATTCCTGCTCACCAATCACCCACTCGATTGCCCGGTCTGCGATAAGGGTGGCGAGTGCGAACTGCAGGATATGGTCTTCCGCTACGGCGCCGACACCAGCCGCTTCATCGAAGAAAAAATTCATCGCCCCGAAGAAAAATGGTCGGACCTCGTTTATTACGACGCTCCGCGCTGCATTCTCTGTTTCCGCTGCGTGCGCGTCTGCGATGAAGGCATGGACGTCAAAGCGCTCGGCGTGGGCATGCGCGGTGCAAATTCCATCATCATCCCCAATCGCGGCGATCATCTTGATTGCGAAGAATGCGGCATGTGTATCGACATTTGCCCCGTCGGAGCGCTCACCAGCGGCACGTACCGTTACAAAACGCGCCCCTGGGAAATGCAATACGTTTCCACCATCTGCACGCACTGTTCGAACGGCTGCAAGACCACGCTCAGCGTCCGCAACCACGAAATCCTCCGCGCCAACAATCGTGACCTTTCCGGCTTCAACAAAGATTTTCTCTGCGTGAAGGGTCGCTTCGGTTTCGATTTCACCACCCATCCGGAACGCATCAAGCAGCCGCTGCTCCGTAAAGGCGACAAGCTCTTCCCCGTTTCCTGGGAAGAAGCCGCTCTCGCCGCAGCCACCAAGCTGCGCGACATTCGCCTCAGCAATGGCGCGGACGCCGTCGGCTTCATCGGCTCCAATCGCACTTCCAACGAAGAAAATTACCTTTTCCAGCGGCTGGCCCGCGGCACCTTCGGCACCAACAATCTCGATCACCATCGCACCGCCGATTACACCGGCCTGGTCACTGCGCTTGGCGATCGCGCCGCCGATTCTTCGCTCACCATGGAGCAGCTCTACCAGTCGAAAACCGTGCTGCTCATCGGCAACGACCCCACCAACCAGAATCCGTTGGTTGCCTGGCAAATCCGATCCGGCATTCGCCACTTCAACACCAAGCTTTTCATTCTCAATTCCGCCGATATCAAGTTGAAGCGTCAGGCCACACAATTCATTCGCCTCGCAGAAGGTCAAGAGCCTGCGGCGCTCAAATGGCTGGCCAGCGGTGAAGGCTCCCTCTCGCCAGAGCTCACCAGCCAGCTCGAAGCCCTGACCAACGCCCTGCAAGGCGAGCCTGAAGTCGCCATCGTTTTCGGCGCTGAAGTTTCCGGCTCCGCCATCGCCCATCTCGTCGCCTTTGCGTCGAAACTTCAAGGCAAAGTCCGCTACATGGCCCTGGGCGATTATTCCAATTCGCGCGGTGCCGCCGATATGGGCGTGCTCCCCGATCGCTTGCCCGGCTACGCGTATCTCGACAACACCGGCGTCGCCCACTCCCTTGCCAAGCATTGGGGTGCCGAGCTTCCCACTAAGCCCGGCATGACCGCTCCGCAGATGGTTGAAGCCGCGCAGAACGGCAAGTTGAAAGCTCTTTACGTGATGGGCGCCAATCCCTTCAAGCGTTTCGGCAAGACCGGCGCCAATCGCGGTAAGCTCGAACTGCTCATCGTTCACGAAATGTTCTTAACCGAAACCGCCCAGCAGGCCGACATCGTCTTCCCTGCCGCATCCGCCTACGAAAAAGACGGCAGCGTCACCAATACCGCTGGCGAAATGCAACTGCTTCGCAAAGGCGCGGAAGTGATGGGCACGCGCACCGACTTCGATCTCCTGCGCATCCTCTCCCATCAACTGGAAAAACTCGGCGTGGGCAAAGCGTTCCACTACAAACATTCCGGCGTGGTCCTCGACGAAATTCGCAAGCTCGTTCCCGGCTACAACGTGCCTCCCGCGGGCCTGCTCACCGG
>JBAVNY010000496.1:0-2387 GCA_049691535.1 Candidatus Acidiferrum sp. | reverse complement strand
CTTTGGGAATTCACAAAACAGCGGAATTGGTGGTTTACGCGATTCGCAATGGGCTGGTAACCCTTCCGTGAAGAGGCGCGATTTTGTCAGGCAGGCCATCGGTGCAGGAATTGTTTCGAGGATCCCGGCCAGTCCTTTTCCGAATAATGTGCCTGGATTTCGATTGGTGGATGTAACTGCCGCAGCCGGCCTGAAATTCCAGCATAACAGCGGAGCTTATGGCGGGAAATTGCTTCCGGAAACGCTGGGATCGGGTTGTGCGTTCTTGGATTACGATGCGGATGGCTGGCAAGACATTCTGCTTGTGAATGCGATGGATTGGCCCGGGCATAAGCGGCAACGCACTACATTGAAACTCTATCGCAACAATCGGAACGGCACGTTCGCCGACGTTACAAAATCTGCGGGGCTCGATGTAGAGATTTACGGTTTGGGTGTCGCTGTCGGCGATTACAACAACGACGGATTCCCGGATATTTTCATTTCCTGCGTGGGGCAGAGCCACCTATTCCGCAATACTGGGAAAGGAAATTTCGTCGACGAAACGAAGGCCAGCGGTTTGCTTGGGCGACAAGGGTTAAGCACCTCGGCAATCTGGATTGATTATGACCGCGACGGATTGCTGGACCTTTTTGTGTGCAACTATGTGCATTGGTCGGCGGACCACGACGTGTTCTGCAGTCTGGATGGGAAAAATAAGTCGTATTGCACACCGGAAGCATATCGCGGCGATACGTGCTGGCTGTTTCACAATCGGGGCGACGGAACGTTTGAGGACGTAACTGCGAAGAGTGGGATTTTCGATAGCAGTTCGAAGTCACTCGGGGTGGCGATGCTGGACTACGACCAGGACGGCTGGCCTGACTTGCTCGTTGCGAATGACACGCAACCCAACAAACTTTACCGAAATCAGCGTAATGGTAAATTCAAGGATGTTGCGGTGGAGGCCGGCTTGGCCTTCAGCAATGAAGGAAAAGCACGAGCGGGAATGGGTGTAGATGTCGCGGATTTCGATAACTCGGGCAAATCCGGAATCATCATCACCAACTTCGACAACGAGATGATCGGACTCTATCGAGCAGGCACGAAAGGCTATGACGATATTGCGATGCAAACGGGACTTGGCAACGCGTCGCGAAACACCCTGGGTTTTGGCTGCGTGTTCTTTGATGCGGACCTGGATGGGTTGCTCGATATTGCAATCGCCAATGGGCACATTGACGAGACAGTTCGCAACATTCGCGGGAATGTTGGTTATGCGCAACCGCCACAGCTCTTCCAAAACCTGGGTAAAGGAAAATTTCGTGATGTTGCCGCGGAAGTCGGAGGAGGATTTGATCAACCGAAAGTGGGGCGCGGACTGGCCGTTGGAGATTTCGACCGCGACGGCGACCTGGATCTGCTGCTGACCACAAACCATGGGCCTGCGTATCTCTACCGCAACGACAAAGTGAATTCGAATCGCAGCATTCGTTTTCGTTTAGTGGGCACGAAATCAAATCGCGATGCGATTGGCGCGACGGTGCGAATCTTTAGTCAAGGCCAAGTGCAAACGAGAATCGTCAGAAGTGGCTCAAGTTATTTGTCGCAGTCAGAATTGCCGGTTACGTTCGGAGTGGGCAAAGAGGATCAAATCGATCGATTGGTGATTGATTGGCCCAGCGGCGCTAACCAGGAACACACCAAAGTGGTGAGCGGTAAATCCTACCAAATAACTGAGAATAAGGACCTTACGGACGATCTGCAGCGATAGTGCTTTCGCATTATTGTCATCATTTCGCCCTGCCCTTATAAAGGAAGCACTTTAGCAGTCGCTTCCAAATCAGGCTTTGCCTTCGCCGACACCGGAAGCACCCCAACAAACTCTGCGGCCGGGTTCACGACCCCCGGCCGCATTTTTAATTTAGGGGCAGATGTGATTTGATGAGGAGATTGGGGAAAGAATGAAACGCTGGCGCTTCACAAGCGTGTTCGTCCTGGTTCTTTCGGCGTTTTATCTCTACGCTTTTCCATCCGCGTCTATTTTCTATTTTGGCATAGTCGTATTGCATTCCGGCGTTGGAGTTCTATTTGCAGCCGGGCTGATGCTGTTTCTGGTTCGCGGAATCGCCCAGGAATCATGGATCGCACGGATTGGCTGGATCGCGCTTGCGGCTGGAACGGTCCTCGGTCTTCTACTCATTTATCTCGGCACGCCGCATCGACTGAAAAACTGGCTTTATGCTCACATTGTCTTGTGCACGCTGGGAGTGCTGCTTCTGGCGCTAGCTTGGCTGGCTGAACGGGCACGGTTGGGCCATGGATTTCCAAGAAAGATTCTGGCATTCGCTGCCTTGATGGTGGTTACGGCGGGAGTCTGTGCGGGCGCTTGGTGGTTGCGTGAAGTT
>JBAVNY010000495.1:0-1987 GCA_049691535.1 Candidatus Acidiferrum sp. | reverse complement strand
GCGCATTTCCTCGTTCGAATGGTCCACGAACATCCCCATGAAGTTACCGTATATGCCGCTGGCCCAATGACCGACCTCGCGCTCGCCATCGCGCTCGATCCGGAATTCGCCGAACTAAGCAAAGAATTAATCGTCATGGGCGGCAGCATCAATCCAAAAACGGACGATCCCGAATTCTCCCTTACTCCCACCCGCGAATTTAATTTCTGGATGGATCCCGAAGCGTCCCACGCCGTTCTGCATGCCCGCTGGCCGCGCGTGGTGCTCACCACCGTAGACATTTCCGTGAAGACTCGAATGGAAAAAGACCTGATCGAGCAGGTTCGCAAGAGCCCCACACCCGCAGCGCAATATGTCGCGAAATATGCCGAAGCCAACTACCTCTGGGATGAACTCGCAGCCGTAGCTTGGCTCGATCCCACCGTCATCACCAAATCTCGCAAGCTCTATGTGGACGTGAATACCGATCGCGGCGCCGGTTACGGCAACACGTTAGTCTGGGAACCGGGACAACAGCCAGGACTCGGCGAAGTCTTGGCAGAAGTGCAAGACGATCTGGACAAGCCAAAGTTTTACAAGCTGTACACCGACTTGCTCTCCCGGCCCACGCCTGGCGCCAAGCTGAGTACCCCGACAGCGGACGCACCAGCGCACTGACGTTTTGACCTACGGTTTAGCGGCTGTTGCAGCACCCGCGGGAGAACTAGCCAATACCTTCTCTACCGCCGCTTTCATTTCGCCATACGACGCATCGTTCATTGCTCCATGCGTTTGCCACACAACATGTCCTTGTGGGTCCGCGACGATCACATAGGCATCGTCCGGTCCCGAGAATCCCACCAGCTTCTTCCAATCCGCTTCGTGGTCGTATACGGGAATATAGTGCGGCTGCTCGGCTGCGGGCACATCCTTGCGCATCCCGCGCAAAATAAATCCCCTCACGAACGACGGCGCGTCTTGCAGCACCGGAATCTGATAATAAGCAACCTTAGGATCGGCATGAAAGTCTGCTGCCAGCCGCTTTCCCCAAGGTCCACACGACTCTGAACTTTTATGCGAGAAGCCCACCACCAGAATCAGCGGCTGCGACCCGCCGGAATTCGGCAGCGCAATCTGCGTATCATTCAGCGTTTTGGAATTGATTGGCGGAATGGTTTGCGATCTTGCGGAAAGAGCTGCGAAGAAAAGGATAAGTGCTGTACCGGTCAATCGTGACATGCATTTCATCATCAGGTCATCCTCGCGAAGTGGACTCCTTATTCAGATGCAGATATGGCGTGAATATATGCCAACGTTTGGCGCCGGAGAGTAGATACCAAGCCGCCCACTGCAATGGTATGCTCAGGCCTCATCTTCCCTGTAAACTGTATGTTCGAGGAAAGCGTCATGAGCAGCGACAAGGAACATCGCCTGGAAATTACCGACCGTACCCAGCATCGAACCGCCACCTCCAGCACAAACTCCGCATCTCATGTCATCGCCACGCTGCACGGCAAGAAACTCATTCCCAATCGCGGCACCTCCCTGAATCTTGACTGGATCGAAAACGTCCGCGTCAATACCAGTGCCGTCGAGCGCCGCGCCGCCACCCTTGTGACCCGCCGCACCGTGAAAAAAGACTGGCAGATCGCCTGGCTTCTGCGCGCCATCACTTGCATGGATTTGACCACCCTTTCCGGCGACGACACCGACGAGCGTGTCCGCCGCCTCTGCGCCAAGGCCCGTCAGCCAATCCAGCATGAAATCGTCGAGAAATTGGGCATCCAGAAGCTAAATATTCAGGTCGGTGCCGTCTGCGTCTACCACCTCTTTGTAGAAACCGCCCGTAGAGCCCTCGAAGACACAAAAATCCCGGTCGCCGCCGTTTCAACCGGTTTTCCCGCCGGCTTATCTCCCATCGAAGAACGAATCGCCGAGATTCGCCGCTCCGTTGACGCAGGCGCCCAGGAAATCGACGTGGTAATCACCCGCGCTCACGTTTTCGGCG
>JBAVNY010000494.1:0-1682 GCA_049691535.1 Candidatus Acidiferrum sp. | reverse complement strand
CGAGGGTCCCAAAACTCAATCCCAATTGCGTGAGATCATGCAGAACAGCGACATCTTTCTACTGCCTTCTCGTTTGGAAGGGATACCAAAAGTGTCGCTGGAGGCCGCGGCTACTGGCTTGCCGTGTGTGATCTTTCGCGACTATAAGACGCCTTCGGTCCTCGATGGCGTCACCGGTTTTCAGGTTGGAACCGCCCAGGAGATGATGCAGTCGTTAGGCAAGCTGATTCAGGATTCTTCTCTGCGAAACCAAATGGGAAGAAACGCGCGAGAGTTCGTCAAGAAGTTCAGTTGGGACGTCGTGAGCCAGCAGTGGCAGAATGCTTATCTTGAAATCGCTGCATCCCGAGTTTCGTGAAAGAAGACGTTGTGAGTCCGTCGAGTTCTCGGCACGGGAATTTGTCGCGTCCCCTCCACGTTTTGACCTTGACTCCGTTTTATCCCAATAGTCGGGACGACGCCTCCGGTTGTTTCGTCTACGAACCACTGCTCTGGCTGACTAAATTGGGGATCGAAAATACCGTCTTTGCCGTCCAACCGTTTTATCGCGAAAAGTCTGATGGCGGTTCCGTAGCCATTCCAGCCCAGTGGATCCGTTACTTCGCGTTGCCCGGTGGCTTCGGACTCCCGACAACGGGAGCGTTTGTGTTTGCCCATTGTGTCGGAAAATTGAGGGACTTACATCGTATGCACCCGATCGATTTGATCCACGCGCACGGCGCATTACCATGTGGTCACGCTGCGATGCTTCTGAACAAAGAACTTGGGATCCCGTTTGTGGTCTCAGTCCATGGGCTAGATGCGTACTCTACGGTTCAGGTTGGTGGCCGGGCCGGGAAATGGTGCCGGCGAGTATCGCAACACACCTACATGGCTTCGCGCCGCGTGATTTGCATTAGTGAGCGGGTTCGGGAGCAGGTACTGGAGGGCGTCGGAAGGAATTGCCGTACTTCGGTGGTGTACAACGGAGTGGATCCGGAGGTGTTTGCGCCAGTCAACCCGCCACCAGATCGTTCGCTCATACTGAGCGTAGGCAACCTGATTCCGACTAAGGGACATGAGGTGCTCATCCGGTCGGTGGCATCACTCGCCCCGGACTTTTCGTCTCTTAGCCTGGAAATCGTTGGAAGTGGCCCCGAGCAGCGGCACCTTGAAACCCTTTCGGACCAGCTGGGGTGTTCGGACCGCATCCGTTTCCTGGGGCGCAGATCGCGCGCCGAGACCACCGCCGCCATGCAACGGTGCTCGGTGTTCGCCCTTCCCAGTCGTTACGAGGGTCTGGGGTGCGTGTACCTGGAGGCGATGTCGACTGGGAAGCCGGTGGTTGGCTGCCGCGGGCAGGGAATTGCGGAGATTATCCAGCAAGGCTCAAACGGTTTCCTGATTGGCCCGGACAATGAGAAGGAACTGACGCTAGTCTTGTCAATGTTGCTGCGTGATGAACAGCGGCGGCGCAATCTCGGTCGTGTCGCCAGAGAGACGGTGCTGGACGGGCTTACACTCGCCCACCAGGCTGAGCGGTTGGCGCGCATCTACCGGGAGTGTGTCGGATGAAGCGGCGCTTGGTGATCCTCACCGAAATCATCTCCCCCTATCGCATTCCTCTCTTTAACTGTTTGGCGCAGGAACCGGGAGTCGATCTTCACGTCATTTTTCTATCCGAGAACGATCCTGGTCTGCGC
>JBAVNY010000493.1:0-5897 GCA_049691535.1 Candidatus Acidiferrum sp. | reverse complement strand
TTTCCGCTCTGGCCTATCGGAAAGGTTGGTGCATCAACACCAACCCAACTTCAAGGCCCAGGAGAACTGTGATGCAAATCATGGTTATTGTAGTCAAACTCTCAGGAGTTGTACTGGTCCTGATTGTCTGGCCTACAGGCCCCGGTATAGGTTATGAGTCGGCAACCCTCCCCTGTACCGGGGATAATTATTTAAGACGCGCAACTCCGGTGCAAGCTATATCTTAGGGTCTAAGTTCTATAAGGTTAAAGAAGGCTGATTGGATGAAAGTAGAAAAGCGAAAATTTGATGATGCCTTAAGCAAATTGCTTAAAGCCAAACCACAACCCCGTAAGGAGATAAAGACAGGGGGGCGTAAGGGCTCTAAGACTCCGATACTTTCGAAGTAAGCTTTTTGTAGGGCAACACTTCCCCGCGAGTCAGATTCTTTAGCGTCGCATCGAACATCTGCAATTGCTCTCCGCGACGATTAAACCGATACGAAAATTCATTGCAGTAGCGGCCAAGGTGCTTTATCGAAACCTTGTGATAGGTGCCGTAGATGCCGCGCTTGAGAAGAGAGAACGCGTTCTCAATCGTATTGGTGTGGTTGTCTCCAGTGGCGTACACGCTCTTGTGATTAATCATGCGATGGCGTCCGTCGAAATGCCGTTTGCCAATTATCGAATAAACGGCGGACTCATCGGTTTGTAGTGTGGCGTCGGGGTGGATGTGCTTCTTGATCTCGGGCTCAATTATCGCCATCTTCGCATCCGTGAGCGGAATCAGGCGAAGCCTGCCACCGCGCTCAATCATGCCCAGCACAACGTCCGTAGTCTCTTTCTTCACATACGGCTTGCCCTTGCGAGGCTTCTTGGGAGTTAGATAGGTTTCGTCTGCTTCGACTGTGCCAGAAAGTAATCCACCCTCTTCCATTGCAGCGCGGATTCGGTGGCATAGGTGCCAAGCGGTGCGATAGTTCACGCCTAGGTGACGTTCTACTTGCTTTGCAGAGACGCCTTTCTTGGCTTCGCAGATGAGCGCAATAGCGAGAAACCACTTTGTTAGCGGCAGATGCGTGTCATTGAAGATCGTGCCGCTAGTGGCGCTGAATTGCTTCTTGCACGCTAGGCACTGGTAAATCCGGCTGCGCTTATTGTCGCCCTTCGTCTCGCGGTTGATGATAGAGACGCGCCCTACTTCGCCACAATGCACGCAGGCGATCTCGCCATTAGGCCAGCGCATGTTCTCGATATACTCTAGGCATTGTTCGTCAGTGCGGAATTTGGCGGTAACGTCTATGAGTTTCATAGATTGATTCCTAGAATCAGGGCAACTAGCGCGATGATTATTGCCACCACGACGTGCATCCTAAAATCGCGCTTAAGTTGGCGCTTCCAATTCATAGACCGATGCTACATGAAACTCACTTCTGTGTCAAGTGCATAATCGCCGTTGAAGTTGTGTGTTGTGTATCAGATGGGAGCAAAATTATCGGGCAGGAATTTGAGGGCCACGAAACGGTGGAGTTTGGTGTCTTCCGCTTTATAGACGACGCCCATGCCCCCGCCACCGAGTTTTTCGACGATGCGGTAGTGCGCAATGGTTTGGCCGAGCATATAGATGGGAAAAGCTACGGAGTGTTAGGGCGGGGAAAAGAGCAAGTCAATCTAAGACGATGGAGTTGAGGACGCAGGCCGGGCTGAGCGGGGCGCGCCAGAAGATGGGCAGGTTCGAGTGACGAGATAAGGATAAGGAGGTATACCAGATAGGGCGAAGACGGTGTAGAGTGTTGCGGCTCCTGCGGTCACCGGGCCCCTATTCTGAGAGAAAGAAGACGCCATGCAAACCGAGTTCGCAAACAACAAGAAATGTGGACATCCTCCGTGCAGCTGTACAGTGGGCCCAGACGATAAGTATTGCAGCGCGCAATGCGCGGCGATGGAAGATACGCCGGACCTGACGTGTGAATGCCTGCACGCCGGGTGTAAAGGAAACGTTGGGACGTAGGTACGGTAGCGGAAAATTTGAAGTCGAGTGAGTTCACCCGCCGAGGCTAGTCGCTGCAGTTGTGGGCGCGTTGCAGGTTAGCCTCGGTCATCTCCCCAGGGCAAACCGCATTCCTGCGATTTAGGACTGACTCTCCTACTCAGTTTCTCCATCTACATAAAAGATATTGCCGAGCAGGTCGCACCTGAACTGTAGGACAAGTGGACCGGAGGGTCTCCAGGGCGGAGACTGCGAGTATCCGTTCAGGAGTGCCAGCAGGTTCAACTTGTCAGGGAAGGTGCGCGATGGATTGGCCAAGTGCCAAGAAGAAGTGCGGGATGGCGTTGCGTCTGGCGGTGATGGTGGGAATTGCGGGCGTGGGCACGATGGCGTTTGCGCAGGAGGGGCGGAAGGTTTTGATACATCCGCAGCCGCTGTATCCAGACTTGGCAAAAGAAATGGCGCTGCGGGGCACAGTGCGGGTTGAGGTGGTAATTGGCACCGACGGAGACATTAAAAGCACGAAAGTGCTGGGCGGGCATCCGATCCTGGCGCAGGCGGCAATTGATGCATTGCGGAAATGGAAGTATGCACCGGGCGCGGAGAGTACCGTGACGTTGGAGTTTGCGTTTAAGCCGCAGTGACGCGAGAGACACCCATACTTGACTCATAGCCATGAGTCAAATACACTCAGTACATGACTAAGAGGCTTCAGGTGTTGTTGCGCGATCCTGATTATCGCGAGATTCAGCGGATGGCTCGTTCGCGACATATGTCGATCGCCGAATGGGTTCGCCAGGCGCTGGATATGGCACGTCGCAAGGAACCCCGTAGCGATGTCGGCAAAAAGATCGCAATTATTCGTGCCGCGGTAAAGCACGACTATCCCTCCGGAGATATTGACGGGATGCTGGCGGAGATTGAAAGCGGGTATAGCGGCGGCACGCTTTCGTGATTTTCATAGATTCGAACATTCCCATGTACCTAGTGGGCGCGCCGCACCCAAACAAGGCGGACGCGCAACGATTACTGGAAAAACTGGTGAGCGAGCGTCGACGCCTGGTTACGGACGCGGAAGTATTTCAGGAAATCCTGCATCGGTACGGTGCCATCAACCGGCGGGACGCCATCCAGCCAGCATTCGACGCCTTGCTGGGAATTACCGATCAAGTGTTTCCAGTGGAATTGTCGGCAACCGAGCGCGCAAAAGAAATTTTGATGGGGCATCGCCAGGTCTCGGCGCGAGATGCGTTACATATGGCGATAATGGAACAAAACGGAATCGAACAGATACTGAGCTTCGATTCCGGATTTGACGGATTTCCTGGAATCACGCGACTGTCGTAATCGGCTTGCGGGATTACGAGCTAGGATTCGCGGCGAGAAGTGCCAAGCGCATTCCTTCTAAAAGCCAACGTTGTAAGGCGGACTGAAAATGCCTGCTGACTTCGTGGAATTCGATGCCGATGCCGATGTTCGGCTGTGAATAGACGACGGAGGCGCCGGCCTCAAAATAATCTGACGCGGTGAAAATTTTGACGAAGATTTGTTGGCCCACGGGAAGCGGGTTGGCTATGTCGAGGAAGCATCCATGCAAACTGATTTCTGTGGTGCGGGCGTGGATGCGGAAGCCGCTGCCGTTCATTTCGCCAATTTCGGCGCGTGCGACGAAGGGATAGCGAGTGCTGCGGCGATTTTCTTTTTTGTGCGAGCTTGCGCTCGATTGATCCGTCAAGACGACACCTATAATCCAGATCGTACCGTGTAGGATTTTGAGATTGGCGAGGGTTGGGCGAAGATCTTGGATTGATTTTGGGGAAGAGTGGCGAAGTGACGAAATGGTACGGCGGAGCTAAGAGGTGAAGTACTTCTCGGAATTACATAGGTGGCTGCGTGCGCTACAGAACAGCCGAACCTGAAGGGGTTAGACTTGGAGTGGCCGCACTCAGCAAAGAGCCGAGTCGCTTAGCTAAGTGCGAGGTTCATTTTGCAGCCTGCTGCGAATTTTCAGGCTGCCGCGCCGGCTTGAATGCTGGTCAAGATATTTACCTCGAAGGGCTCCTGTAGCAATTCTGCGACGGCCTGCTCCAAGTGCTGATAATGGACAGTTTCAGTGTGTGATTTGAGGGCAGCTTGGCTTTCCCATCTTTCGTAAAAATAGAAGCGGCCCTTGATGTTGGACTCATAGAGTTCGTACAACTTGCATCCTGATTCAGCGCGGGTGGGAACCAACACGTGTGATAGCAAGATCGATGGCGCGCGGAGGTAAGGAAAACCAACTCAGAGAGCTCTTGCGAGGTATGTTATGAAGCAGGCGAAGCTAACGATAAAGAGTGAATCGAAAGTCATGCGACGGAGCCGAGGGGACAGGGGCGCTACCTCGGATACAAATGCGGAGACCGTCACGCCGCAAAGAGACGCTGGAAACCGGGTGCTACGAAGCGAAGAGCGGCGAGGACCGAATACAGTCAACGGAAGCAGGGGGAGAAAGTGCTTCCACTAAGTGCCCCTGTTTTTCCCAGCAGTTCGCGGCGAACATTGAAAACAAATAACTTAGGGCGGCAGCGAAAATGCGACTATGGCCGCACCGACTGTGGTGTGTTTCGGTTCGGAAAGTTTTCGCGCTGCGAGAGTCGCGAAGGTTCCGACGGCTTTTTTTTCATCAAGGCACAAGAATCTGAATTCCTCGAGGCCTGATGTGATGGGCGCAACCTGGGAGAAACTCGGATTATGCATTTGAAAATGCGCGGTGCGTCTGTAGTGAAAGGCGGCTTATTGGCGTTGGCGCTCTCGCTTCTTGGGGCGGGATACTCGGTTGCGCAAACCAGTATCGCCGTATCCGTCGCTCCACAACTCACGGGCTTGACGGTGGGGCAAGCCGTCTCCGTGACCGCAACGGTTACCAACGATGCGCAGAATCAGGGGGTAACGTGGAGCTCGACGGGCGGATCGTTTAGTGTTTCCGCGACGGCTTCCGGAGTTGCGACCACCTATACCGCGCCCGCCAGCGCGGGCGTGTACACGATGACGGCCACCAGCGTGACCGACATCACAAAGAGTGCCAGCGTAACCTTCGGCGTGACGGATCTCGCCGGCGTTTTCACGTATCACAACAATTTGTCACGTAACGGGAGTAATCCCAGCGAATATGCGCTGACGCCTTCGAACGTTTCGAGCACGACGTTCGGCAAACTCTTTTCTTGCACGGTGGACGGGGCGGTTTATGCGCAGCCGTTGTGGGTGGCCAACCTGAAGGTGGGCGGCGTCAGCCACAATGTGGTGCTGGTAGCAACGCAACACGACAGCCTGTACGCGTTTGACGCGGACGTGAACACATCGCCGTGCACTCCGCTGTGGCATGTAAGCCTGATTGACGCGGCACATGGCGGCAGCAGTTCCGAGACGACCGTGCCATCCGGAACAACGGGCAACCTGGTGGGTAGCGGCTATGGTGATATCACGCCGGAGGTTGGAGTCACCGGCACGCCGGTTATCGATCCCACTTCAGACACGCTTTATGTCGTTTCGAAATCGGTCATCACCTCCGGACCAACCTTCTACCAGCGGTTGCACGCCATCGATATAACAACCGGGAACGAAAAGACGGGAAGTCCGGTCACGATTGCGGGGACTTATCCGGGAAGCGGCGACGGCGGAACCACGACGACCTTCAGCCCGCGCCAGCAAAATCAGCGCCCGGGTCTCGCTCTCGTCAATGGCGTGGTTTATATCGCCTGGGCTTCCCATGAAGACACCGCCCCGTACTACGGATGGGTGATGGGCTATAACGCTTCGAATCTCAGCCAAGCGGCCGCACTCAACATCAGTCCGAACGTTGGCCATGGTGGTATCTGGATGGGAGGCGCCGCGCCATCCGCGGACTCCAGCAACAACCTGTACCTGATTACCGGCAACGCCAACTTCGATGC
>JBAVNY010000492.1:0-8689 GCA_049691535.1 Candidatus Acidiferrum sp. | reverse complement strand
ACCATGGCCAGCCACGGCACCGATCAGACCATCGTGCAGCGGCTCCTGGCCGCGCGAAATCAGCGCGACAGCGGCCGCGCCCTGATCGCCAGCGGGTTCATCGTTCTGATCCAGTTCACCGTGTTTCTGCTCATTGGCGTCATGCTCTTCGTCTTCTCTCAGCACGCTCCCTTGCTAGCGCCCGGCGAACGCGCCGATCGCATTCTTCCTCTCTTTTTAGTTCGCGAAGCACCCATCGGCCTTGCCGGGTTGCTGCTCGCCTCCATCCTCGCCGTCGCTATGTCTAACGCCAGCGGCGCGCTCAACTCACTCGCGGCTTCCAGCGTGGTGGATCTTGCCGCCCTGCGCGGCACCTCCAAAAATCCCGCCGACGTCTTAAAACTCTCGCGCCGCATGACCCTGGTCTGGGGACTTGTGCTCATTTTCTTCGGGCTCATGAAGTGGGGACCGCTGCTTGAGACCGGCTTGACCGTCGCCTCCTTCCCCTTCGGCAGCCTTCTCGGCTTATTTCTACTCGGCACCTTCGATTCGCGCGCCAATTCCCGCGGCGCTCTAGCGGGTATGTTCGCGGGCCTGATTTCTGTCCTGCTCGTTTTCCGCTATACCCGCATCGCTTTCACTTGGTACGTCCTGGTCGGTGCCTGCGTAACCTTCGCCGTCGGTGCCATCCTCAGCAGAATTCTCGCGTCTAACCATAAGAATCCTCAACAACCGCGAGGGCCTGATACGGTACACTCTGTTCGCAATTAATTGACCGGCTTCAAAAGGATTACTTTCTGCCTGCCTCCACTTCTCAAGGAACAGACGCAGCCACGCTCCCGCAAGGTGCTTTGAGCGAAAAGCGGCTCGAACTCGTTCGCGGACTCGGCCCTTGGTCATCCGCCGCCATCGTGGTCGGCACCATGATCGGCACCGGCATTTTCCTGAAGCCCGCAGAAATGGCGCGCGAAGGCCGCTTCGTCTCCATCGTGTTCGCCGCGTGGATCGTAGGCGCGCTCTTTTCTATCTTTGGCGCGCTTTCCTTCGCCGAATTGGGCGCCGCCATCCCAGAAGCGGGTGGCGAGTACGCCTATCTTCGTCGCGCCTTCGGTCCCGTCTATGGCTTCCTGTTCGGCTGGATGCACTCCATTGTCGGTCGTCCCTCGTCCGCCGCCTCCATCGCCGCGGGCATGATGCGCTTCCTGGCGTTTTTTCTTCCTGGTGTCGCGGCGCCAATCTTCACGGTGCACATCGTTCTACCGGGCCTCACCAACTGGATCAAACCCTACGACTTCGTTTTCACCTGGGCGCAACCGCTCGCAGTGTTCTGGCTCCTGAGCATGACCGGCGTGAATTATTTGGGCGTTCGGTTGGGTGGCGGAGTTCAGGTTTTACTCACAGCCATCAAAATCGCCAGTGTTATCGCAGTCATTGGAATTGCCTTCCTTCTTCCGTCGGGCGCAGCGCCTCATGGCGATCCCGTCTGGCCCTCTGCTGCCACTACCGGTCTGCTAGGCGCATTTCTTGCCGCGCTGGCTGCGGCACTGTGGGCCTACGATGGTTGGGAAGATTTAAATCTGGTCGGCTCCGAAGTCCAGAATCCGCAACGCAATTTTCCGCTCGCGTTAGTCGGCGGAGTTTCTCTCGTCGCCGTCATCTACCTGGTCTTTAGCGCCGCCTGCTTGCACGTTCTGCCGTTCGAAAGCGTCGCCACTTCCAAACACGTCGCTTCGGATGTCGTGGAGCGTGTTCTCGGACATGGGACCGCCACTTGGGTTACTCTCGCCATGGTTATCTCCGCTCTGGGCTCCCTGAATTCCTCTATCCTCAGCGGTGCACGCGTTCCTTACGCCATGGCTCGCGATGGCATTTTTTTTCGCGTTGCTGACGGCATTCACCCCAAATATCGCACTCCGGGTCGTGCTCTGATTTTTCAAGGCGTGCTGGCCAGCATCATGGCGCTAAGCGGAACATTCGAAGAACTCACCAATCTATTCATTTTCGTCGGCTCGATATTCTATGGGTTCGCCGTCCTCGCGCTTTTCCGCTTACGCAAGACCGAGCCAGACATGCCTCGCCCCTATCGGTGCTGGGGTTATCCGTGGGTTCCCGGTCTGTTTGTACTGGCTGTACTCGCCCTAACAACCAATCTCTGGCTGCAACGTCCCGGCCGCTCCACCATCGGCCTCATCATCATCGCCGCAGGCCTTCCCTTTTATCGCTGGTGGACCAAACACCCTTCGCACACGACAACCTGATGCCGCGATCTTAAGTTTTCAATTTGAAGGGAACGTAATCCAACAATCCAGATCTATGAGGCAGTTGCCGACCGGAAACTGTGTCCGCTGTCGATTGATACCGAAGCCGCCACCGCTTTTTCCGGCACTCGCGTACTCGGATGCAAAATTTTCAGTATCGACTCAATGCCCGTCACCAAGCGTGGTCCCGGTCGCGACACGTAGCTATTCGCGTCCAGCGCATATACCCGACCATTGCGCACCGCTGGAATATCCTGCCAGCCTTCCGAAAAAGTCATCGACAAATATTCCTCGCGCGACTGCTCCTTCGTGTAACCGCACGGCGCAATCAGCAATACTTCCGGTGCCGCTTCAATCACTTCTTCCGGCCTTATCCGGTACGAAGGTGTCCTCAGTTTCCCCAGCAGATCACGTCCACCTGCACGCTGGATCAACTCCGGAACCCAATGCCCGCCAATATAAAACGGCTGCAGCCACTCCAACAGCACGACCCCTGGCCGCTCCTTAACCGCATTCACGGCGAATTCCGCTTCCGCTAACCGAACGCCAATCTTTTCCACTAGCGCCTGCGCTCGTTCCTCTTTCCCGGTGGCTTCCCCAACCCACAACACATCGCGCCACACATCTCCCAGATCCTGCGGATTCAAGCACAGCACTTCCGGCCGCCGCCGAAAACGCGACAACGCCGTCGCCAAATCATCCGGAGACGCAGCACAAACCTGGCACAAATCCTGCGTCACAATTAAATCCGGCGCGAGCTCTTCAATCAGGTCCGCATCCACCGAATACAAGCTCTCGCCGCGCTCGATGTATTCCCGCACCAAACGGTCCAGCTCACCTGGAGTCGCATCTTTTGGCAGACGCGATTCGATCACCATCGTCTTCGTTCTTGCGCGTGGTGGAAAGTCGCACTCGTGGCTCACACCTACGATCTCGTGGTCAAACCCGAGCGCGAAAAGTATCTCAGTAGCCGAGGGGAGTAGTGACACGATACGCATGTTGCGGACTCTAACACAGTTTTATGCCAATCAGCACTTCAGGCCGCGCGCGAAGCGGGCCGCCTACTTGTAAATAAAATATCGGCGCCGTACTGCATCAAACTCCGCCAGGCGCTTCGCCCAACTCGCTACAATCTGCTCCGGAGCAGTTCCCGCTTCGAGTTGCTGGATCGTTTCATCGTTTCCCACCAGAAACAATAGTTTAGCCACCTCGAAGTGTTCTGGATATTTCTTGTGCAGCAGCGCCGCAATCTCCAGACCAATGCGCATCGATCGCACCGCGCCACGATCCGTCACTCGTATTCCCACGCCTCCGCACCGCTGCCCCGCATACAGGCCACTCACCGGAATGAATGGCTGGTTCACAAAGTGCACGCCCGCAAGGTTTTTCGAATTCAGTTCCGCCGAAACTTCGTCGCCATTAATCCACGGTGCTCCAAACTCCTCGAATGGCGCTTCTGTCCCTCGCCCAACCGACACCCCGGCGTTCTGCAGAATTTCCAGCCCCGGATAAAGAATCGCCCCTTTCAACGTGCGCAAGTTCGGTGAAGGCGGAAGCCAACGAAGACCGGTACTCTCAAAAAAATAATTGCGATGCCAGTTCCGCATGGCAATCACATGCAGTTGGCAGTTGATGTGATTTTCCGTGTTGTAAAACTGCGCCAGCTCCCCAATCGTCAGTCCATAACGAACCGGAACCGGAAAATACGCCACGAAGCTGGTCTTCTCCGCATCCAGCATCGGCCCTTCCACAATTTCTCCGTTCAAAGGATTGGGCCGGTCCAGCACATAAAACGCGATGCCGCGCTTTGCCGCTTCCTCCATGCAATAGCCCATCGTGGTCGTATACGTGTAAAACCGCACGCCGGCGTCCTGTACATCGAATACCAGCGCATCAATTCCCTGCAGCATTTCATCCGTTGGCCGCAGATGTTCCCCATACAAGCTGTAGATCGGCAGGCCCGTCGAAGCATCCTGTGACTTCGGAAGTTTTTCGTCAGCGTGCCCCGCGATTCCGTGCTCCGGACTGAACAGCGCCACCAGTTGCACCCCGCTCGCATGGGCCAGTAAGTTCACCGTCGAGCGTTCCTGGAAATCCATTCCCGTATGATTGGTGATCAGTCCCACATGCTTGCCGCGCAGTGCCGCAAACTTCTCCGCTTCCAAAACATCGATTCCCGTTTGCACCCGGCCCACGTGACTTTTCTTCGTTGCTTTTGCGCTGCGCTGCGCAACAGGCGAGGCACCTGCCCGCGGCTCCCCAGGGATGAGAACGACAACCAATACACAAATGATGCGAACAAGCGTGGCGCTCCGCAAAGGTTTCATAGTTTCCAATGATATTCTGGAACGCGTCGTCTGCACCTTGATTGTGAGCCAGAAGTGCGCGTGCTATATACAGTTGAGGCACAAGCGCAGCGGCCGGGGGAAATTTCCGAATATGACGAGGCGTAGCGCCGGAGTTTTGCTTCTACCTTTTTTGCTTTTGTCCCTTATGACACCACGAATTCTTAGCCGCAATCGACCCAGCAAACCCGCGAAGAAATCTTCCACCGCCCAGCAAGCCCAAAAGCCCGTGGATGCTGCGGCCAGCCTGACTGCGGACCAGAAAAAATGGGTCGACGCCACCTTGCGTCAGATGACCCTGGAAGAAAAAGTCGGCCAACTCCTTTTCGCCACTTATCACGGCAGCTTTACGGCCACAGATTCCCCCGCTTACGCGCAAATGATGCACGACGTAAATGATCTGCATGTCGGCGGCTTCATCACCATCACTCACGGTTCGCCACTCGGCATCGTCAAAAGCCAGGCCTATCCAACGGCTGTCCTCACCAATCAGCTTCAGGCGAAATCGAAACTTCCTTTGTTGATTGGCGCCGATTTCGAACGCGGCACCGCTATGCGTCTCGACGAAGGCACATCGTTTCCCACCGCCATGGCTCTCGCAGCCGCGGGCGAACCGAAAGATGCCTACACCATGGGCAAGGTTACTGCCCTCGAAGCGCGTGCCGTCGGCGTGCACTGGATTTACGCGCCAGACGCCGACGTAAATAACAATCCCGCGAATCCCATCATCAACACCCGCTCCTTCGGCGAAAATCCCGAGCGCGTCTCCACCTTCGTCACCGAATTCATTCGCGGCGTTCAGGAAAATGGCGGACTGGCCACCGCCAAGCATTTCCCCGGTCATGGCGACACGGCCGCCGACTCGCACATCGATTTACCCGTTATCCAAGTCGATCGCGATCGCCTTGAACATCTAGAACTGGTTCCCTTTCGCGCCGCTATCGCCGCGGGTGTTGGCAGCATCATGACCGCGCACTTAAATGTCCCGGCAGTTGAACCCGACCCGAACACGCCAGCAACGCTTTCCTCCAATGTCCTCACCGGCCTGCTGCGTCAGCAACTGGGCTTCGAAGGTCTAGTCGTAACCGACGCCATGGATATGGGTGGAATCACCGTTCGCTTCGCCCCGGGCGATGCCGCCGTGCGCGCTTTCCTGGCCGGCGCCGACGCTCTGCTGATGCCGCCAGTTCCCGACGCCGCCTACGACGCCCTTCTCGATGCCGCCAAATCCGGCCAAATTTCGCAGGTACGGCTCGACGCCTCGGTTCGCCGGATTCTTCTCGCCAAAGCCAAGCTCGGCCTAAACAAAGAACGCCTCGTCGACCTGAATGCCCTCAACGAAAAGTTTGGCCGCGCCAATTGGCAAGACGAAGCTCAAGAAATTTCCGATCGCGGCATCACTCTTTTGCGCGACACTCCCAAACGCCTGCCACTCGATGGCGCCAAACCAACCCGTGCGCTACTGGTTTCTCTCTACGCCGATCCCGAGCCTTATCCCGGCCAGGATCTCGAGCGCGAACTCAGATCGCGTTTCGATTCCCTTGTCGCCCTTCGCGCCGACACAAAATTCGCCAAAGCCGACACGTTGAAGTTGCCTTCGCCCGACACCTACGACATCGCGATTCTCGCCTTATTCGTTCGTGTCAGCGATCGCAAGGGTGACGTCGACATCCCCGCCGACCAACTCCCGCTAATCGACCAGATTTACAAAGCAGGCAAGCCCGTCGTCACCGTCGGACTGGGAAGCCCTTATTTGATTGAACACTTACCGCAAGCGGAAACGTGGCTCTCGGCTTTCGGGATCAGTGATGTCGCGCAGATCTCCATCGCCCGCGCCCTAGTCGGACAAATTCCCATTCGCGGCCATTTGCCCGTAACGATTCCCGGCCTGGATTTGAAAGCTGGCTTTGGCCTGGACGTTCCCGCAAATCCCATGACCCTGCAACCCATGGATGTGCGTAGTGAAGCGCAATTGCAGCCGGCCTTCGACGTAATCGAAAAAGCCATCTCCGAGAAAGCCTTCCCCGGCGCAACGCTGGCTGTCGGCTATCGCGGAAAAGTTTCGCTCCACTCCTTTGGCAAGCTTAGCTACGACGCTAAATCTTCCCCGACCAAAATTTCGACCATGTACGATATCGCCTCACTCACCAAGGTTGTCGTCACCACCACGTTGGTTGAAAAACTCGTCGAAGGCGATTTCCCTTCGCCTCTCGACCTGGACGCTCCCATCTCTCGCTATCTCCCCGAATGGTCGCGCGGTCCGCAGCCCGAATGGCGCCAAAAAGTCACCGTTCGCAATTTGATGACCCACACTTCCGGCCTCCCGCCCTTCAAGGAATACTGGCGAACCTCCACCGGCAAAGCCGACACGTTGCAAAGAATTTTTGCCGAGCCGCTCGAATACGAGCCGGGCACCAAGGTGGTCTATTCGGATCTGGGAATTATCCTGATGGCGGAAATTATTCAACGCCTGACCGGCAAACCCCTCAACGAACTGGCCAACGCGTATATTTTCCATCCGCTTGGCATGAAAGACTCGATGTATCTTCCTCCGAAATCATTGTGGCCGCAGATTGCTCCGACCGAAATCGACAATCAACTGCGCCATCGCCTTGTGCAGGGTGAAGTGCACGACGAAAACGCCTTCGCCATCGGTGGGGTCTCCGGACATGCCGGCGTGTTCAGCACTTCTCCCGACCTCGCCGCATTCTGCCAGATGCTGCTAAACGGTGGCGTTTACGCCCACAAACGTATTTTGAAGCGCTCCACGATCGCCGAATTCACCATGCCGCAGCCGCTAGCCAAAAATACCCGCACGCTCGGATGGGTTGTTCCCACCGAAGGTAGTTCCAGCGGACATTATTTCTCCTCGCATAGTTACGGCCACACCGGCTTTACCGGCACGACAATTTGGATCGATCCGGATCGCCAACTTGTTGCTGTGCTGCTGACAAATCGCGTGAACCCGACCCGTGAAAATCACAAAATTGCCGAAGTTCGCCCGGCCGTTCACGATGCTATTATGAAAGCGTTGGGATTTGCTACGGAACCGGCACACTAACTCTCTATTTCCTGAACGCGCCTACGACACAATTCCTTGCTTGAAGTCTTCTGCCGCTTGTTCCAGATCGCGCAACTTCCCTAAATCCCGCCAATAGTATTCATCCGCACGAAATCCCCGAATGCGTTCACCCTCTCGCGCCAATCGCAAATAAGACGCGATGATGGAGAAAACTCCATCCTCGCTGATCTTGTCTAGAAGCCGCGGCGAAATCACATGAATCCCAGAGAACGCTAGCGACCGCAAATTTCCCGATGAGCGAACAATCTCCGACTCCTTATCGCGTCCCGTCTTCCAGCCACACAGTTCAAGTTGCTCATCAAAAAGTAAGTACCGCGAAGTCTCTCGCTCCTGCGTAGCCAGTGTCGCCAGCGCACCATTCTCCCGATGGACATTCACCATCCGATCCAAATCGATCGTGCTGATCACATCCACGTTATGCAACAGAAACGGTTCGTCTCGCCCTTCGGCATCCCTCAAAAACCACCCGGCCTTCTTCAGTCCCCCGCCGGTATCCAGCAATTCCTCTTCACGCGAAATTTCAATGTGCATCCCAAAATTGTTGTGAGTCTTCAGGTAGTCGACCACCAGGTCCGCAAAGTGATGCACATTCACAATCACATCGCGAACGCCAAGCGCACTCAGCCTCGTTAGCGTTATCTCCAGCAGCGTTCGTCCCGCCACTTCCACCAGCGCCTTCGGCCGGTCGTTC
Organism: Candidatus Acidiferrum sp.; assembly: GCA_049691535.1. Lineage (GTDB taxonomy): Bacteria > Acidobacteriota > Terriglobia > Acidiferrales > UBA7541 > Acidiferrum. The sequence goes on along the minus strand of JBAVNY010000492.1, from coordinate 334 downwards.
GTCAGCGGTCTCAGGCGCGTCCCCAAGCCCGCGGCCAGGATCATCGCCTTCATTTGCCCATCTTTTCCAACTCAAGATGGCGCACCGAAACTTCCAACCCATTCCTGGCCCGCAGCCGTTTCGCCAACTGCTCCGCCAGGAATACCGACCGGTGTTGCCCGCCCGTACATCCAAACGAAATCATCAGATTCTTAAATCCGCGCTGCTGATAACTGCTCACACTGGCATCCACCAACGACAACACCGCTGCAATAAACTGATGCACACTTTCCTGCTGATTTAAATACTCAATAACCGGGGCGTCTTTACCCGTCAGCGGCTTGAACCGTTCTTC
>JBAVNY010000491.1:0-3724 GCA_049691535.1 Candidatus Acidiferrum sp. | reverse complement strand
ACGCGGTGTTCTTCTTCTCTTCGTCCGACAGGATCATCGATTTGCGTTCAACGCCCATCAACACTTTGTCTTTTGCCATTTCAAAATCAGCCATGGCGACGAACTTGCGATTCTGTCGAGCGGCCCACAGCGCCGCTTCGTTCACCAGGTTGGCCAAATCGGCACCAGAGAAGCCTGGTGTACCGCGCGCGATGATTGACATGTCGACATCATCGGAGAGAGGCACTTTACGAGTGTGTACGCGAAGAATTTCTTCGCGGCCCTTTACGTCGGGACGCGCCACCACCACGCGGCGATCAAAGCGTCCAGGACGGAGCAACGCTGGATCAAGTACGTCAGGACGGTTGGTCGCGGCGATCAGGATCACGCCTTCGTTCGATTCGAAGCCGTCCATCTCCACCAGCAACGCGTTCAAGGTCTGTTCGCGCTCGTCGTGGCCTCCGCCAAGTCCTGCGCCGCGATGACGGCCCACGGCGTCAATTTCATCGATGAAAATGATGCAAGGTGCGTTCTTCTTGCCCTGTTCGAAAAGATCGCGAACACGGCTGGCGCCCACGCCTACAAACATTTCCACGAAGTCCGAACCTGAGATTGAGAAAAATGGAACGTTCGCCTCGCCTGCAATCGCGCGGGCCAAAAGAGTCTTGCCCGTTCCCGGAGGCCCGACTAGCAACACGCCCTTGGGAATGCGGCCGCCGAGCTTCTGGAACTTTTGCGGATCCTTCAAGAACTCGATAATTTCTTGTAGCTCTTCCTTAGCTTCATCGCTGCCCGCAACATCCTTAAATGTCGCCTTCTTCTGCTGTGCCGAGAGCAAGCGGGCCCGAGACTTGCCAAAGCTCAGCGCCTTATTTCCGCCGGCTTGCATCTGGCGCATCAGGAAGAACACGAAACCCGCCAGCAGTAGCAAGGGCAGCGCATTCAGCAGAATCAAAACCCAATCGCCGCTGCGCACTTCTTTCACCGTCAGTTGCACTGCCTTATCGCGCAGCAACTTGGTTATTTCCGGCGCGTTTTCCTTGGGAACTGTGATGTGGAACTTGTTGTTCGCGGGCCGCGCATACTCGCCTTGCAGCTCGTAGCTGTTCGGCGACAGATACATGGTGACTTCTTTCACGTCACCTTCGTCAACCTTAGCCATGAACTCGCTATAACTGGGCGTCAGCTCCCGTGTGGTCTGGCCGTTGGCGGAAACCAACTTCCAGAGCATCACGCCCAAAAATACGATAGAAATCCAAAACAGGATTGTCTTTGCCGTGGAACTCGAATTCACTTTGACCTCACTTAACCCCAGCCTAGAAATCTAAAAACTCGATCGCGCGGCGACCTGCTACTTTTTCTTACCGCTCTTGGCGTTATTTCCCCTGGCGCCATTCCCAGCCTTGCCTTTGCTTCCCGCCGCAGAAAGATGTTTCCCGTTGGACCCGATCCCGTTGGACCCCGCTAAGCCGTACCCGGCCCACATCTGATTAGATGCAGTTTGAAAGCCAAAGTAATCGGGCTCCAAACTCACGCGGCGCTTCGACGTCTTGTCCAAAAGTACCGCCAGTCGCAGCGATCGGGGCTTGCTCTCCCCAATTCGTCGCAACAAAAAGTCCTGCGTCACGCCACTATCTAAAATCGCATCCACCAGCAAAACGTCCCGGCCCTTCAGCGCCGAATTCGCCTTGCCTCCGGCCGTGTTGGCCCGGTCCGCAAAAAATACTTCCCGGCGAGCCCGCCCGCCTTGCTCCACATCTCGCACGTCTTCGCTTACAAAGTGCAGCGCAACCGGCGCATCAATGGCGCGTATCAGGTCTGCCGCAAACATAAAGCCCCGGTCCATGGTGACCACCACATCCAACCTACGTCCATTGCAGGCCCGCGAAATTTCCTGGCCCAAAACGTTGATGCGATTCGCGATACGTGCTGCGGAATAAGTGGCCACTTTTGCCATGGTCACGATTCACGGTCCTCGATGATCAGCACTCCTGCACGAGTCGCTTTGCCCGCCGCAAACTCCGCGGCAACTGGCAAACCGCGCGCCCAAAGCACTTGCTCCCCGTCGCTGACCACCGGCCAGGAAACCTTATCCCACCGGCTGATTCCCAGCTCGTTCAAAAGCCGCGCCAGCTTATGTGCTCTCTGATGGCCTACCGGACGCAATACATCGCCGGGCAACCAGTTTCGCACGACAAGGGGGAAGCGCAACTTATTTCGATCGAGAAAAGCCCCTGTATCCTTAGTTTCTCGCCCTTCGCCAACCCCGTCAATCACCCTGAACCGCAGTACCGTGGAGAGTTCGACAACTGGTATATCGGCGGCGCCAGCGCGCAAATCAACCGGATAGGAGTAATTCGAATGCGAGGAAACGTGCGCCTGCCTGGTTAGATGCCGAATCGAGGCCGGAAGGAAGCTCAGCGTGTGGCGATCGCGCCGCACTTCCATGCCGCCGGGAAGCTGCAGGCACTTGCCGCTGTTCCGGTCTGCTGCAAGCTTCAGAACAGCTTCCACGTGCGCCGCGCTAAGCTGCCCCGTGCGCGGTTTTACTGTTTCCACGAAGCGGCGAATCAGCCGTGTTTGCATCGATTTGGGCTGACCCAGAAACTCGACTAACGCTACACTCTGCTCTGACTGAGGCTTGCCTAGCGAGCCGGAGCGAGAAACGCTGCGTGGATCTTCTGAAGACGCGGAATTCGCGGAATTAAGTTTGGTTGCATTTACGGATTTAGCTGAGCTAGCGGCCTTAATAAGATTTGTGACCTGAGCTTCCAGATAAGCCTCGTCTTCCCGGGCGAATTCGGCAAGCTGGCAAAGATGTTCGACGACAGCGGGCTGAAACTGCTTCTCCAAGAGCGGCATAAGCTTTAGACGAATTCGGGCCCGGTTTCGTGCCGTGTCGCGATTTGTAGCATCTTCGCGCCAAATCTGACGCTTCCCGCGAAGGTAAGAGCGCAATAACGCGCGGCGCGTGGCGAGGAGCGGGCGAATCACCGCGCCAGCTTCAGGGTGAATTCCGGCGAGTCCAGCAAGTCCGGTGCCGCGAAGAATATGGGCGATTACGGTTTCGGCTTGATCATCGGCGGTGTGCGCGACAGCGACGCGATGAATGTGACCTTGTTGGACTAAGCGGTCGAAGAAGGAATAACGAGCGCGGCGCGCAGCGTCTTCGAGGTTGATTTTTTCGCGTTTTGCTTTGGCGGCGATGTTTTCGTGGGCGGAGAAAAATTCGAGGTGGTGTTTTTTGGCGAGATTGGCGACGAATTTTTCGTCGGCGTCAGAGGCTTTGCCGCGCAGTTTGTGATTGAAGTGGACTACGCAGGGAACGAAGCCGATCTTTTCGCGCAGTTCCAGGAGCAACAGAAGTAACGCCACGGAATCCGCGCCGCCGGAAACTGCCACGCCGAGGCGTTGGCCGGGGCGTAAATGATCCTGCTGGAGCAGTTGGGCGGCGGAGGTCTGGGAGCGGTGACGAGATTGCTTCATGACTGCGGGTATTGTAGCGCAGGGCTTTGGGAACGGAGGATTTTCGCCAGGATGAACGCGTTGACCTCAGCGGCTGAAGCCGCATGGCATTTGCGGTTTTTATGGCACGGCTGAAGCCGTGCCCTGACATTATTGTCGCCGCGCGACTTCGACCGAACTGAGAGAGAGTCGTCATAGTTCGCGGGCCATGTGGAAGAAGAAGAGTAGGGAGAGTTGGGCGTCGCGTAAGAGGTTGAAGGGGACTTTGTGGATGGGGATG
>JBAVNY010000490.1:0-3922 GCA_049691535.1 Candidatus Acidiferrum sp. | reverse complement strand
CATCTAAGATGGGGAATATGGCATCGGCACAGACGAAGACGGCGGCGCGGTGGCGGGTGATTGTTATTGGCGGGCACACGCGGAGTATTGGGAAAACGCAATTAGTATGCGACGTAATCAAAGCGTTCCCGAAGACTGATTGGATCGCGGGAAAGATCACGCAGTATGGTCACGGCGTGTGTGCGCAGAATGGCGAGAATTGCGATTGCGCGCCTGACGAACATATTTGCGCCTTGGATTGGGAGTCGCAGGCGAATACTGGAACCGACAGCGCACGATTTTTGGCGGCAGGGGCAAAGCGTTCGTTCTGGCTGCGAACCAAGCAAGGATTCCTGGCAGAGGGCCTGCCGGATTTGCGCCAAGCACTCGCTGACGTGGCGCAAGAGCCGTTCGCAGGGAATGCCGCACTCATTGTGGAGAGCAATTCACTGATGCAATTTCTGAAACCGTCGCTATACTTCGCGGTCATCGACCCCAACCGCGAAGATTTCAAGGAATCAGCACAGCTGGCGTTAGGTCGGGCCCAGGCTTTGGTGCTGCGAGGAAAAGTAGAGGACGACGCCCCACCGGCTCCTCTTTGGATGAAATTGCCTTCGAAGCTCTTGCAGGAAAAGCCGTCCGTACTGCAAAACGAGGGCGAAGCGTTGCCGGAACCTTTGTGGGCATTGGTACATCGAATGCTTGAGCAGGCTGCAACGGTGCAGGTATAAAGGCCTGCAACTTAGGGTTTTGCTGCTGGCATCTTAGCCGTTGACCACGCTGTTTTGGGCGGCGATAATAAAAGTACTAGGTGTAGCTGGTGATGGTCAGGACACGCTTCCGTTTGGAAGTGTAACGCAATAGGGAAGTTAAGAGAGATTATTGCGTCGGGGATTCGGGTGTATCCGGACGAACGGATTACCTGCTGGATTTGCTCGGGGGAGCAAAAATGGCGTCATTTGTCAGAGTCGGAGAGGAACTGCCGGTCGCGCCCGCGCCGACACCTTGGCGACAAGAGCAATGGGCCGAGCAGGTAGAAACCGCCGTCAAGAACGGCGCGGATTATCTTCTTTCCATCCAGGCCGAAGAAGGCTACTGGCACGGCGAACTCGAGGCCGACAGCACTCTCGAATCTGATTACATTTACTACCTGCATGTTCTGGGTAAGGCTGAGCCAGAGCGCATCGCCAAGCTGGCGAATTATGTGCGCCGCAAACAATTGAGCGATGGCGGCTGGCCGATCTACCCTGGTGGACCTTCCGAACTGAATGCGACGAGCAAGGCATATTTTGCGCTGAAACTGGCTGGCGATGCGCCGGATGCTGCGCACATGGCCAAGGCGCGCGAGACGGTGCACCGCTTGGGTGGTTTGGAACACACCAATTCCTATGTGAGATTTTATCTGGCACTGGTGGGAGCAGTGGGCTGGGAACTGGTGCCGGCGATTCCACCGGAGTTGATGCTGCTGCCGAACTGGTTCTACTTCAATATTTACGAGATGTCGTCGTGGACTCGCGGGATCGTAATTCCGATGGCGATTCTGTCGTCGCTGCGTCCGGAATTTCGTTTGCCTGAGCATGCGCGTGTTGATGAATTGTTCAAGGATCCCTCGCAGAAGACCGCGGCGTTTAATTGGAGCAAGCAGCGGCTCTCTTGGAAGAATCTTTTCCTGGCGCTGGATCGCGGATTGAAATTGTATGAGAAATTGCCGTGGAAGCCGTTGCGGCAAAAAGCGATTCGCGAAGGCAAGCAGTGGATGCTGGAGCATATGGAGCGCACCGAGGGACTGGCGGCAATTTATCCTTCGATGATGAATTCGATCTTCGCGTTGATGGCGCTGGGACATGGCCCGGAAGATCCGCTGACGCATCGCGAGATCAAGGAATTTTCGCGATTTGAAATTGAGGAAGGCGATACGATTCGATTGCAGCCGTGTGTTTCGCCCGTGTGGGACACCTGCATCGCGATGGTGGCGTTGGAAGAGGCTGGGTTGCCTGCGGATCATCCGGCGCTGGTGAAGGCGGCGGACTGGTTGCTGACCAAGCAGATTCTGGGCGGCGGCGACTGGCAGATTAAGAATAAGGACGCGGAGCCGGGTGGCTGGGCGTTTGAGTTCAGAAATGATTTTTATCCCGATGTGGATGACACCGCATTTGTGTTGATGGCGCTGCAGCGCGTGAAATTTCCGGATGAAAAGCGCATGGAAGGCGCGATGCGCCGTGGCATCCAATGGCTTCTGAGCATGCAGAATCGCGATGGCGGCTGGGGCGCGTTTGACCGCGACAATGATCGCAAACTGCTGTGCAATATTCCGTTCGCGGATCATAATGCGATGATCGATCCTTCGACGGCCGATGTGACGGCGCGCGTGCTGGAATGCCTGGGGCGTTTTGGCTGGACCGCGGCACATCCAGTGGTGCGCAAAGCTGTAGGCTTTCTGATGAAAGACCAGAGCAAAGATGGCTCGTGGTTCGGGCGTTGGGGCGTGAATTACGTTTACGGAACCAGCGGCGTGTTGCGGGCGCTGGAAACAGTTTCGCTAACGGCGCAGGATTATTGCTTGCGCGCGGTGGGCTGGCTGCGGCAAGTGCAGAAGGCTGACGGAAGCTTTGGCGAGTCGCTGAACAGCTACGAGGTTTCGTCGAGCAAGGGGCAGGGCAACAGCACGCCTTCGCAGACGGCTTGGGGCTTGATCGGATTGCTGGCGGGCGCGGACCCGAATGATCCGGCGATCGGGCGCGCGGCGTCGTACCTGGTGCAGCAACAGAATGCCAACGGGTCGTGGAGCGAAGACGACTTCACGGGCACGGGATTTCCCGGCGTTTTTTATTTGAAGTATCACCTCTACAAGAATTCTTTTCCGGTGTATGCGTTGGCGCGGTATCGCAAGCAGGTGAAGCCGGCGGAAGAATATTGCGCGGCTAAATTTAAGCCCAGCGAATTCCGGCTGCGCAGCGGACTCTACACAGCGCGCGAGCGGCGCGCTTCCTAGCAAGCGAATGCGGTACCCTTTCAGACTGGTTTACGACTCAGCAAAACATTTGGCTGCACGCAAATTGCACGGGCATCGCAAGTTTGCACTGGTGCTTACATTGGATCCACTGGGGGGCGGGAGTTCCTGCGGGCGGCCGAGTGCGGATGCTGCTGCGACAAATGAGAACCCGTTGGTGGAGACGCGGCCGATGCTTAGCGTGGAGCAATGTTTGGACGCGGTGGCTCAGTGTCATGTGCCCATTGTTCGGATACGGGGCGGCGAGCCTTTGGAGTATCCGGAAATTGGTGCGTTGTCGCGCGAAATTCTGGGGTGCGGCAAGCATCTGTTCTTGTGCACGGATGGAACGCTGATACGGCGGCGGCTGCACATGATTCCTCCGGTGACGAATTTTTTCTGGAATGTGAAGTTGGACGGAACGCAAGCGGTACATGACCGGCTGACCGGGCGCGAGGGATTATTTGCGGAGGCGCTCGACGGAATTAAATCGGCCAAGAATGCGGGATTTTACGTGGTGGTGACGACGACGATTTATCCAGACACCGATGTGAAGGATGTTGCCGCGCTCTATGCCCAACTGCACGCCGAACACGTGGATGGATATAGCGTGACGCCGGCTTCGCGGGTAAAGAAGGTATGTCAGAAGAAGAGCGCGGAGTTCCACGAGCAGATGCGCCAGCGATTTGCGGAACTGAGTGAAACATTGGGTGCGTACAACCTGATCAACTCACCGATTTACCTGGAATATTTGCGGGGAGAACGCGAACTGGATTGCTGCACGTGGGGCAGCCCGATATATGGGCCGCAAGGCTGGGCGGCACCGTGTTCGGTTCTGAAGCAGGGGCATGAGACGAGTTACCGCGAGTTGCTGGAAAATACCATTTGGGAAAATTATGGACGTGGTTTGAACCCGGATTGCGAGACGTGCATGTGCGAGTCGGGCTATGAGAC
>JBAVNY010000489.1:0-5775 GCA_049691535.1 Candidatus Acidiferrum sp. | reverse complement strand
AACGCAGATAAAACGGCACGAAGACCCAACCCAGAAGGAGCAGGATCAGCGACGCGAGCCATTCGTAGTGCCCGGGAGCAAGGCCCACAGCGGCACCGGAACCTGCGAGACCAATGAAATGTTCGGTGGAGATGTTCGAAACGAAAAGAGAAGCGCCAATGGCAAACCAGCCGATATTGCGACTGGCTAGAAAATAATCCTCGGAGGTGCGTTCCTTGCGGGAAAAGTAGAAGCCGATGCCGAAGACAATCAGAAAGTAAACGGCAATGATGACCAGATCGATAGGCGCTAAAGTTCGATGAGTCACCGCCACGCCGGACGCAATGAGCAAGCGCACCTCCGTAATCGAGTCGCAAACTTATATACAAAAATCGTCGACGTCTGGCGCAGTCTATATCATGCTGAAAGGGGGCTCAATCCCGAACGCAACGTGCGCTTAATCGAGGGACGAAACGACATTCGTTGCCAGGCTATGGGCAATTTCGCGCAGGGTAACCGTCATTCGCAGAGTTGAACAGGGAGAAATAGAGTATTTGACCGAACATGTCGGAATGTCGCGGAAGCGTGCGCTGTCGAGGTAAACTTGGCTTGGCTAACAACGCGATCTCGTACGTATCGGAGCGACTGTGAAAAAAGCGCTTATGCTGGTGGCACTCTTGGGGACTTCACTTATGGCAGCGGAAAAGACCATCTACGATTTCACACTAAATTCGATCGACGGCCAATCTGTGCCGCTATCGTCGTACAAAGGTAAAGTCGCGCTGCTGGTCAACGTCGCTAGTCGTTGCGGCTACACGTCGCAGTATTCGGCACTGCAATCGGTCTATGAAAAGTACAAAGACCGCGGCTTCGTGATCATTGGATTTCCGGCAAACAATTTTGGTGCGCAGGAACCGGGAACGAATCAAGAGATCAAAACGTTTTGCACTGCGAAATATCACGTGACCTTTCCTATGATGGCCAAGGTGTCCGTCAAGGGGAGCGATATCACACCTCTGTACCAATATTTGACGGACAAGACTGTTCACCCGGAGACCGCTGGCGAAATCGGCTGGAATTTCACGAAATTTCTGATCGGCCCGGACGGCAAAGTCATTGCGCGATTCGAGTCCGCCATCGAGCCCGACTCGCCACAGGTAACTTCCGCGATCGAGAAAGCGCTGAGCGGCTTAAAACAGTAATTTTCCCCGCGTGTTGAGTTTTGAAAATTAACGCACACCCGCCGGCTCTTCAGGAAGCCGCAGAGCTAATGGCAATTTTATCGTTCCATAATGTCTGCAAAGACTACGATTCGACTGACGGGCAGCCGGTTCGCGCACTGCGCACAATTTCTCTGGATGTCGAGCCAGGAGGACTGGTCGCGCTGGTGGGCCGCAGCGGTTGCGGGAAATCCACGCTGTTGCATCTCGCGGGCGCGATGGATTTTCCAACTTCCGGTGAAGTGCTCATCGATGGGCAGCAGACCACCGGGCTCAACGATGCACAGCAAACGAAAATACGGCGCGAAAAAGTTGGATTCGTATTTCAGTCATTTCAACTGATTCACACCTTGACGGTGCTGGAGAATGTGGAGCTACCTCTACTGCTTGCTGGAAAGAGCGATTCGCGTAGAGATGCATTGCAACGACTAAGCTGGGTGGAGTTGGATGCACTCGCCGAGCGATATCCGCACCAATTGTCGGGCGGACAAATGCAGCGAGTTGCGATTGCGCGAGCCCTCGCCCACTCACCTAGAATTCTGCTAGCCGACGAACCCACAGGAAACCTGGACACCACTACCGGCGGCCTGATCTTGCAACTGTTGTTGCGGCTCACGCGCGAGCAGAAGACCGCGACCATCATGGCCACGCACAGCATGGAAGCGGCAGGCATCTCCGACACGCTGGTGAAGCTGCGCGACGGTCAGATCGAAGAAATCACGCGGCACTAACCATGGCTCGTTTCAAACTTTTTTATCGAATGATTGTGCGGCCGTTAATTCGCGAGCCGGTCCGATTGCTGTTCACAGTACTCGCGGTGGCACTGGGAGTTGCCGTGGTCTTGGCAATCGACCTCGGGGGCGGCGCCGCGGCTGGTTCGTTCCATTCGTCGATGGAAACGCTGGCAGGAGATAACGATCTGGAAGTTGTGGCGTCCGGAGGCGTGCCCGAAAAGACGGTCGCTACGCTGACTGCCCTTCTGTATGCGCTACGAATTTCGCCGCGCATGGAAGATTACGCCGTGGTCGTGGATTCCAAGGAAACGCTGCCGCTGGTCGGTGTCGATCTTATCGCCGAAGGCAGCCGCTATATCTCTGCGAAAGAGGACGAAGTTTCCAACGCGCAATCGAGAGACAAGTCGGAAAACGCCTTGTCGGCCCTGTCGGACCCTACCAGCGTCTGGATTGGTCAAAGCCTTCACAGGCACGCTGGCGACAAGATTCAACTTTTGATCAACGACCAGACGTATTTGTGCACCGTGCGCGGCGTTTACCCTGATTCTGCCGGAGGCGAAAGCGCCATCGTCATGGACATTGCAGGCGCACAGCGTGCCTTGCATCGCTTCGGCCGCGTGGATCGCATATTAATCAAGCTGCCACAAGGCTCCGATGTCGCGGAATGGCAGACGCAATTGCGCAGCGCGTTACCTCCTGGTGTGGACATACGCCCCCAAGGCACAGCTACAAACGAAAATCGGAAAATGCTCGCGGCCTTTCGTTGGAATTTGCGATTGCTGAGTTACATTGCACTAATCGTGGGCGCGTTCCTTATCTACAACACGATTTCAGTTTCTGTGGTGCGCCGCCGCGCGGAGATTGGCATTGTCCGCGCTATCGGTGCGAGCCGCGCTAACGTTTTACTTGCGTTCCTCGGGGAAGCCGCATGCATCGGATTGGCTGGCGCACTGATTGCGTTGCCGTTGGGCCGATTGATGGCCAAAGGCGCCGTGAACTTGATGGCGCTCACCGTTGAATCGCTTTACGTGAGCAGTCGTCCCGGCCCCATTGAGCTAAACGCTGGAGCTATGGCCATTGCATTTCTGATCGGAGTTGGAGTGGCCGTAACGGCCGCACTGGCACCCGCAGGCGAGGCGATGATGGTCACACCGGTCGACGCCATGGCCCGAGGACGTCGCGAGTATGTAATGCAGACGCATGCACGACGCGACTTGTTGTTCGCTCTTCTGTTTGCAGTACTGGCCGCCGGAACTTCGCTTGCACCTCCAGTCGGCGGTAAACCTCTATTCGGTTATGTAGCCGCGGTGTTGCTGATACTCGCGGCATCGTTCGCGATTCCCGCATCGGTGAATTTCATCACCATGTCGACCTCGCAAGCGCTAAAAAGAATCGTTGGAGTGGAGGGCTTGCTGGCCGCACGAAGTTTAGCGGCTTCGCTGCGCCGTACTTCGGTACTGGTCGCAGCACTCGCCACCGCCGTGGCCATGATGACGTCTGTGGGCATCATGGTTGGAAGTTTTCGGCAAACCGTTGTGTCGTGGATGAATGACGAACTTCCCGCCGACCTTTATATCAGACCGGCAGGAGATCCTGCTGCGGATCGTCACCCCACCATCTCAGTAGACCTCGCAGCAAGAATTGCAAAGGTTCCCGGTGTCGCCTCCGTGGAACGTTTGCGAGCGTATGAAATTACCTACGACCAGATGCCGGCAACACTCGCGTCCGTGGATCTGGACCAGGCCACAGCCAATCAGAAATCGGATTTTCTGTCCGGACGGTCGACGCAAGAAGTCTTCACCGAGCTTCGCGGTCAAAACGCCGTGATCCTCAGCGAACCATTCGCCTATAAGCACCACGTCAAGACGGGAGACACCATCGCGCTTTCACTCGGCGAATCTCGCGCGAATTTTCGCGTCGTCGACATCACCTACGATTATGCCAGCGAGCGCGGCTATATTCTTATGGACCGCGAAACCATGCTGCGCTACCTGCCCGATCCCACGCCTTCCAACCTGGCGGTCTTCGTCGCTTCTGATGCCAATGTGCAAGATGTCCGGCAGCGCATCCAGAACATCAGTGCAGAGAATCACCTGCTGATCTTTTCTGACCGCGACCTGCGCTCCGAAGCCATCCGCATTTTCGATCGCACCTTCTCCATTACGTACGCACTGGAGACCGTGGCTGTAATCGTTGCGGTAATGGGCATTGCCGGAGCTCTACTGGCACTGGTGATCGATCGACGACGGGAACTCGGTCTGCTGCGTTTTCTCGGCGCGTCTGCCGGTCAGGTGCGGAAATTGATTCTGGTGGAAGCCGGGCTGGTCGGGATACTCGCAACGTTGGCGGGTTCGATTCTCGGTTTTTTCCTGTCGTTGATCCTGGTGTTCGTGATCAACAAGCAGTCGTTCGGTTGGACTATCCACTTCCACTGGCCTGTCGGCGTGTTACTGGGAGCGTTTACCGTGGTCTACCTGGCGACGCTAATTTCTGGAATTTATCCGGCGCTGCTGGCGGCCAAGCTCGATCCGCTCGAGGTAATTCATGAAGAGTAAGTTCCTCGCCACGATCGCCGCACTTTTTCTGCTGCAATCAGCGCCGGTCACCACTCCATTTAAGACCGCTCTTCCGGGCTACCACTATGAATTCCCGCGCGATCATTTTAGTCATCCCGACTTTCAAACCGAATGGTGGTACTACACGGGAAATCTCAAGGCGGAAGATGGCCACCGATTTGGGTTCGAACTCACTTTTTTTCGAGAGGCTGTTGATCGCGACGTAGCCAAGAATGCCACTTGGGATCCCCACGATATTTATCTGGCTCATCTGGCACTCAGTGACCTTGATGGAGGCGCTTTTTATCACTCGGAGCGGACCAATCGCAGCGGCCCCGGTATCGCGGGCGCAGACGAATCTACCAAGCGCATTTGGAACGGTAACTGGAGTTCCGAATGGAATGGCGATGATCAAAAACTCCAGGCAGTGGATGACCGCTTCAACTTATCGCTGCGGCTTCACGCGGAAAAACCGCCCGTCATCCAAGGCGAGAACGGAGTCAGCCAGAAGGCGGCTGGCGCGGGACATGCCTCTCACTACATTTCCTTCACGCGACTCGAGACTTCCGGCAATGTCACACTGCAAGGCAAGAGCTATGACGTTTCGGGCTTGGGCTGGATGGACCACGAATTTTTTACGCACCAATTGGAAGCGGATCAGGTTGGCTGGGATTGGTTCAGTCTGCAACTCGGCGACGATACTGAATTAATGTTGTTTCGCATTCGCAGGAAAGACGGATCGGTTGATCCTTTTTCTGCGGGCACATTTATCGATCGCCAGGGAAAATCGCAACATTTGCGTGCTTCGGATTTTACACTGATGCCCCAGCAGGAATTTTGGGAGCGGCCCGACAAAGCCGCGCGCTATCCGATTCACTGGAAGATTACGATTCCAGCCATGGCTCTATCGCTGGAGGCCACTACACCGCTCGCATTGCAGGAGCTGTCAGGAAATTCCAAATATGCCCCGAATTATTGGGAGGGCGCTATCGCGGTGAGCGGCCAGCGAAAAGACTCGCCGATTACCGGTGTAGGATATTTGGAAATGACGGGCTACGACCGTGCGGTGCAACTGGGTCAGTAAGGGCGGAAGCGTTCGAACGACCTTCCTAATAGCTGCAGTTCAACCTTTTACGATACTTTCCAGCGCGGCTTTATTCTTGATGATGAGTGTGGAACCCATAACCTGGAGAAGCTGCTTCTTACGGAAATCGGCCAGCAGGCGCGTCACAGTCTCCCGTGACGAACCAATCATCTGGGCGATTTCTTCGTGAGTCAGCGTCAGCT
>JBAVNY010000488.1:0-3167 GCA_049691535.1 Candidatus Acidiferrum sp. | reverse complement strand
CAGAAGTCCCGTTCGAGGACATCGTCAGTGATCTCCTCAAAGCCCGTATATGGATCATAATCTATTTCTTCCCCCAATAGACGTGCCGTGAAACCTTTCGCTGTGTGACAGTCATGCAATGGGCTCTGTTAAACATTCTTGGCCAACACGCAGGATTTGCACGTTCAAATGCGTTTTTAATAGAAGGATACTGGAAGCCAGGAATGGAGGAATTGCCCTAGAGCATTTGTGACTCGGGCCAGCGGATTTTCTATTTTCCACCTTTGGGGTAGCGGGGCAGGTTTGGTGGGACCCCGAGATGGCGGGTGCCCCAGGAGCACAACACGCTCATGGGCTCGATGAGTTCCTCTCCGGCACCGGTGAGGGAGTACGTAACCTGGGGCGGCGAGCCATGCGTGACCTTGCGATGGACAATCCCGTCAGCTTCGAGTTCGCGAAGCTGCGAGGTCAACACCTTTTCACTGACACCCAGAAGAAGTTTGCGAAGTTCGGCGAAGCGTCTCGGGCTGAAGCCCAAATGCCAAATGGCAAGGACCTTCCACTTGCCGCTGACGGTATTGATGGTTGCTTGCACAGGGCAGCCGTGATGATTTTTCATGGTCTCTCCAGGCTTACCAAAATGTGCGTACTTCCGACTGCTGTCCTATAGTTATACCATCCCACTGAAGTGCCCATCTCAGGAGGAGTACAAATGATTTTAATCACCGGTGCGAGTGGGACTGTCGGTAAAGCGGTGCTAGCGGAGGTGGCGCGGAGTGGAGAAAAACATCGTGCGATGTACCGGTCTAAAGAGGATGCGGCAAACGCCCCAGCCGAAACGGAAACAGTAATCGCGGATTTTTCAGACAAGACGAGCCTTGCGCTGGCACTTCGTGGTGTGGAAAGCGTGTATCTGGTTTGCTCGCCGATCCCAGCGCTGGTGCAACTGGAAGGAAATGTGATTGAGGCGGGCGAAGCGAGCGGAGTTCGGCGGATCGTACTGAATTCGGCGCTGGGGGCAGGAGATTACACGAAGTCCTTTCCGAGCTGGCACAGAAAGGTGGAAGAAAAACTGCAGGCGGCTGAATTCAGGTATTGCATTCTCAGGCCGAACAGTTTTCTGCAGAATATGCTGACATATTACGCACCGAGCATTCGTGCCCAGGGTGCATTTTACGCCGCGATGGGCGATGCGCGGACGAGCTACGTGGATGTAAGGGACGTTGCGGCGGTGGCAGCAAAGGCCTTACAAGGCAGTGACCATGATGGGAAGATTTATGAACTGAACGGACCGCAAGCGCTGACCTGCGCCGAGGCCGCAGAGAAAATTTCACGCCACGCGCGAATTGCGGCTCAGTATGTGGATATTCCAGCCGAGGCGCAGCGCAAGGCAATGACAGATCAGGGAATGCCGGAATGGCAGGTGACGGCGTTGCTCGAACTGCAAGAATACTACACAGCCGGGAAGGGCGGAGCGCTGGACGGAACCCTGGAGGGATTGCTCGGGCGGCCTCCGATCACCATGGATCAATTCCTGGAAGAATTTGCGGGAGAGTTCCGCAGCCAAGCAGCGAAGGCCTGAGGAGAGGAACCGTGGAACCGATCAACGCTACTACTGGGATGACGCATGCCGAAGCGCGGGAATTTATTCGCAACCATTTCGAAGAGTTTGTTAATAAAAAAAATGTCCAGATTGGCAATGTGAATTTCGCGGGAGACTTTGTGGATCACGGGGCCGATGTGCCGCCCGGAATGCCACCAGGACCGGCGGGTGCAATTCAATATGTGAGCGGAGCGCTGAAGCGATTTCCCGATCTCCATGTCCAAATTGAGGACATGATTGCGGAAGATGACAAAGTGGTAGTGCGAAACCACTGGACAGCAACCGATGCACAGAGCGGGAAGAGATTGGAGTTTCGCGGGATTGTGATCTGGCGAATCGCGAACAAGAAGATCGTGGAGCGATGGGCCTATCTTGAGGCACCGCATCCGGCTTGATCGTTGAGTGTGCAATGCATTCGGAATCGCGGGAGTTCACTTGTCGTCAAGTAGGCGTAGTCCCTATTCTTCAATGGAGGCGATAGAAGTCTAGACGCTTACCGCTACGGTGCCAGCACCCATTGCCGTTTTTTGTGGTTTCGCGAAAAGTGTGGCGAGAAGTCCACAGGCTGCTGCGAAAGAGAGCCATAGGCCGGGAACAGCGCGATTGCCGGAGACGTGAATCAGGTACGTGCTGAGCGCGGGAGTGAATCCACCAAAAATCGCAGTAGCCAAACTGTAAGCCAACGCAAATCCCGAAGTCCTGACATCAATGGGCATAATTTCGGTGAGAAAGACGACCATCGCACCGTTGTAGCTGCCATACAGAAAGGATAACCAGAGCTCCACGGTGAGCAGCCTCGCGAAGGATGGATCTCTGACTAGCCAAAGCATCGCGGGATACGCGGTGACCAGCATCAGAATGGTACAGGCAAATAAAAGCGGTCGGCGGCCTATGCGGTCCGAAAGTGCTCCCATGATCGGAAGCCAGAAAAGATTTGACGCTCCTACGCAGAGGGTGACGATCAGGCTGTTGGCGCTGGAGAGATGCAACACGGAACTGCCGAATGTCGGTGTATACGCGGTGATCATGTAAAACGAGACGGTGGTCATCGTCACCATGAACGTCCCTACCATGACGATGCCCCAATTGTTTCGCAGCGAGCGCAAAATTTCGGAAGTATCGGGCCTGTGTTTGCGTGCCAAGAACTCGTCGGTCTCAACGAGCGATTTCCTTAGCCGGAAGAGGAAGGGCACGATGATGCAGCCGAGCAGTAGGGGAACACGCCATCCCCAGCGCTCCATTTTCTCCGCAGGCAGTATGGAATTCAGGACCACACCGATGGAAGCCGCGGTCATCACCGCAATTTGTTGGCTGCCGGATTGCCAACTCACGTAAAAACCTTTGTGACCCCGAGTGGCAATTTCTGACAAATAAACGGAGACGCCACCAAGCTCCATGCCGGCGGAAAAGCCTTGCAACAGGCGCCCAACAACGACCAGCAAGGGAGCGAGTAAGCCAATGGTTGCGTACCCGGGCATGCAGGCGATTGAGAAAATTCCGATGGACATCATACCCAACGTGAGCAGTAGCCCAGCGCGGCGTCCGTGTCGGTCGGTGTACGCGCCAAGAACGAGCGCCCCCAATG
>JBAVNY010000487.1:0-1854 GCA_049691535.1 Candidatus Acidiferrum sp. | reverse complement strand
AAACCTGCCTCCAGTGCGGCACTGAGGGAATCATTTCCTTCCTGCATTTTTTCCGTGGCAAAACTGACGACCAAGATGCTGTTGGAGGTGGCAACGCCCATGCACATGATGGCGCCCATCAGCGCGGGCACGCTGAGAGTGGTGTGCGTTATGAACAAAAACCAGGCGATGCCCGCAAGTGCTGCCGGCAGGGCGGAAATCATGATAAAAGGATCCAGCCAGGACTGAAAATTGACTACGATCAGCAGGTATACCAGCACGATCGAGAACGCCAGCCCACTCAGCAGACCGACGTACGAGGCCCGCATCGTCTGAACCTGACCGCGGACAACCACGCGAGAACCGCGCGGCAATTGTTGGCGGGTGTCGTCAATGATCTTGTTAATGTCGCCGGCCACCGCACCCAGATCTCGTCCTGTGATGGCGCCGAAGATGTCAATAACAGGCGCCACGTTGTAATGAGAGACCACTGCCATTCCTGCGCCTCGCTGCGTGGATACCAGGCTGGCCATGAGCGATGGAGGAGCAGTTGGGTCTGTGCCGGTGATCGGGATGTTCTGGACATCCTGCAGTGTGTCCGCGCGATATTGCGGCGTCTGCGTGGCGATTTGATAGCTCACCCGATTCTTGGGGTCAACCCAGAATGTTGGGGAAGTTTGGAAACTGCCACTTAAGGACACCAGAAGATTTTGCGCAATATCGTGAGCCGTGAAACCAAGCTGCTCCGCTTTCGTACGTTCGACCCGCATGCGCAAATACGGCTGATCGAAGGGCTGTTGGATTCGCAGATCTGCAGTTCCTGCCACGTATTTCAACTTGCTGAGAAGCGCATTTGCATAACGCTGGTTTCCCTGAAGGTCGTTTCCCACGAGTTGGACATCGATTGGGGCTGGCAAGCCAAAGTTCAGAATTTGGCTGACCATATCGGCGGGCAGGAACGCAAAGCTAACTCCTGGAAACTGTTTTGGAAGGGTCAGACGGAGCTGGTGAATGTAGTCATCCGTGGGATGGTGGTTGGCAGAAAGCGTCACAAGAATGTCCGCGTCCGATGTGCCGACGGGAGCCGAATTGCTGTATGAAAGATTGATGCCGCTAAAGGGCAGGCCTATGTTGTCAATGACGTTGTTGACTTCGCTGGCCGGAATCTCGTGACGTATCGACCACTCGACCTGGTCACAAAGGTTGGCGGTTTCTTCGATGCGCATTCCGGTGGGCGCACGCAGATGGAGCTTGAAAGAGCCGCTGTCAACGCTGGGAAAGAAGTCCCGGCCTAGCCAAGGGATCAGAATCGCGAGAGATCCCAGGCAGGTGGCGAAGAACGCAATCAGAAATGCGGTCCGGTGATGGAGGCAAATTTCCAACAGGTCGCGAAAGTTGTGACGAAATCTCTCGAAGGCTGCCTCAAAATCTTTCTGGAGCCGTACAAAAGGATTGCGAGCGGAAGCACCATCTTCCTTCTTCTCTCCGCGCAATAGATACTTCGCCATTGTCGGAACGATCGTCCGCGACAGGAAATAGGAGGCCAACATGGCGAAAACGACCGCTTCGGCGAGCGGCACAAATAGATACCGTGCAACGCCGGAGAGTAGGAACATCGGGGCGAACACAATGCAGATCGAGAGTGTGGACACAAAGGCGGGTGTCGCGATTTGCGACGCGCTGTCCAGCACCACGTCATCCATGTTCTTCTCGGGCTCCGCCTCGCGGTTGCGATTGATGTTCTCGACCTCGACGGTCGCGTCGTCCACCAGGATGCCGACCGCCAGCGCGAGTCCACCAAGGGTCATAATATTGATCGTTTCTCCGATCGCGCTAAGCACAACGATGGAGGTCAGGATTGCCAGAGGGATGGAA
>JBAVNY010000486.1:0-7787 GCA_049691535.1 Candidatus Acidiferrum sp. | reverse complement strand
CCCAACTCGTCTGTCCAAAGTCCTGTCCATAGGTCTCGATGCGCACCAGCCGGTAAGTGTCCGACTCATAGTTCCCGTACGCACTGTCGTAGAGGTCCACTTTCTGGGACACGTTAAAGATTCTCCTCGATCCTTCGGCGCCCGCCACGCCCGATCGGTAGCGCCGGCTGCCAACCGGCCCAAGATCAATTCCACTTCAACGCAAAAACCGTTTGCGCACCCGCGAAAATTCCGTCTCATCAAGAATTTATTTTTCGGCTTCGAGTTGCGCGCTCTTCGCCTCAATCGCCGCGCGTATCGCCGGTAATGCCTGGAACGCCGCCAACTCCCCAGCGTGAATCATCTCGCTGGTCTTCGTAAAATCGTCCCACACAAACGGCGTCACATCCGGCTCCAGAATCACGTCTGCATGTTGCCGCCACTCCATATCCGTATGTCTCTGAATAATCGTGAACGAACGGCTCAAAATATCCGTGAACGTGCGCGGCTTTTCGATGCTCCCCGCTTCCAGATAAACCGCGATCACCACCTCCGCTCCCAGCAGCAGCGTTCCTTCCACCGGCACCGGTGCGGTCAAAAATCCATCCACCAGCGTGCGTCCCTCATATTGCACTGGCACGAAAAGCCCGGGGTAAGCGCACGACGCCCGCAGCGCCGGCCCAATCAGCCCGCCATGATAATAAACCGCCAGTCCCGCATTGATATCCGTGGTGGCAATCGCCAGCGGCTTTTCCAGTTCTTCGAACCGTGTCTTCGGCGTCATCTTGGCCGCAAATTGTTCCAGCCGGTTATTCGTCGCCAGTCCCAGCCACGAAGGAGTCCAACGCCCGAAATCTGTAAATTTAGTTTCGCTGGCCACGCGCTCCATAATTTCCAGCGAAGTGCCTGCGCAATAGCCCACGCCAATCAGCGCGCCCACGCTTGTGCCCGCCACCACATCAATGGGAATTTTCGCCTCGCGAAATACTCGCAGCACGCCAATGTGCGCAATGCCCCGCGCGAAGCCGCCCGCAAGCGCCAGTCCCACACGAGGGCGCCCTGCGCCGCGTGGCTTCCCGCCATACGCAAAGGCGCGCAACCGCTGTGTGGCGCTTTCCAGTAGCGTTCGTGTTTCCCCGTTTTTCTCCACCGCCATATCCCCTTATCTTAAAACTGTTCGTTTCTTACCAAACACCTGTTTGACCCGCGCTTGCTGGTTTTGTAACCTGTTCTGCCGTCCCATCTCCGTTCCATAAGGCTTTCCTATGACACGTCGCATCGAGAAAACTGTGGTCCTGGGCGCTGGCACGATGGGTGCTCGCATCGCCGCGCACTTCGCCAACGCTGGCTTGCCCTGCCTACTGCTCGACATCGTACCGAAAGATGCCGCTCCCGCCGATCGCAACAAAATTGTCTCGGCAGGCCTCGAAGCTGCGAAGAAATCCAAGCCTGCCGCGTTTTTTACCGCGGCGCTCGCTTCCAAAATTTCCATTGGCAATTTTGAAGACGACCTGGCGCGCATCGCCGACGCCGATTGGATCATCGAAGTAGTCGCCGAAAATCTGGACATCAAGCTCGCCCTGCTTTCCAAAGTTGCCGCGGTGCGCAAGCCCGGTTCCATCGTCACCACCAACACCTCCGGCCTGCCGGTTCATCTGATCGCCGAAGGTTTGCCGGAAGAGTTCCAGCAGCATTGGGCCGGCACCCACTTCTTTAACCCCCCTCGCTACTTAAAGTTGGTGGAAATCATTCCTGGGCCCAAGACATCTCGCGAGGTCCTCGACACGCTTGCGGATTTTTGCGATCGCCGCTTGGGCAAGGGCGTTGTCTTCGCCAAAGATACGCCCAACTTCATCGCCAATCGCATCGGCACATTTTCCATGCTCAATGCGTTGCGGTTGATGTCCACGCTTGGCATGACCGTCGAAGAAGTCGACGCGTGCACCGGTCCGGCGGTTGGCTGGCCCAAGTCCGCAACGTTTCGCACCGCGGATATTGTCGGCCTCGACGTTCTCACCCACGTCGTCACCAACATCTACGAGACCGCGCCACACGATGAATCGCGCGAGTCTTACAAGGTTCCTGCTCTGGTCGAAGAAATGGCTAAACGCAAATGGCTCGGCGATAAAACCGGCCAGGGATTTTACAAGCGCGTAAAAGGTGGCGCGGGCGAGAGGGAAATTCTCACCCTCGACGTAAACACCATGGACTATCGTCCGCGGCAGAAGGCGCGCTTCGCCTCTATCGATGCGGGTAAGACCATCGATGACACCCGCGATCGACTCCGCGCCCTCATCACGCCGATCTTCGACGGGCAAAAAGGCGACAAGGCGCAGCAGTTCATCTGGGGCGGCCTTTCGGAAATGTGTCTCTACGCAGGCCGCCGCATGCCGGAAATTTCTGATCGTATCGTCGATGTGGATCGCGCCATGCGCTGGGGTTTCGGTTGGGAACTTGGGCCTTTCGAAACCGTCGATGCGCTTGGCCTGCCCGCGTTTGCCGCGCAAATTAAAAAAGAAGGCCGCTCGTTGCCGCCAATCTTCGAAAAGGCGTTGAGTGCGGGTCGCAAACGTTTCTACGAGTCCGAGAAGGGCATTACGTCGGTCTTCGATCTCGCAACCGGCGCTACTCAGAAAGTCGAAGAGCCCGCCGGCATTCTCATCCTGAAAAATCTAAAGGATGCCGGGCGCGAAGTGGAGCGTAATTCCGGCGCCAGCCTGATCGATCTTGGCGATGGCGTGGTGTGCTGCGAATTCCATTCCAAGATGAATGCCATCGGTGCCGACCTGATTGCCATGATTCACAAAGGTATCAAGCGGCTCGACACCGATTTCGACGCCATGGTCATCGCCAACCAAGCCACGAATTTTTCAGTCGGCGCGAATCTCATGCTCGTTCTCGTCGGTGCGCAGGAACAGGAGTGGGACGAGTTGCACATGGCGGTCAAGCAATTTCAGAACGTCAATCTCGCCATCAAATATGCGCCCAAACCGGTGGTTGCGGCTCCGCAAGGCCTGGCGCTGGGCGGAGGTTGCGAAATCAGTTTGCACTCCGCGAAGATTCACGCGGCTGCCGAATCGTACATCGGCCTGGTCGAAACCGGCGTAGGCCTGATCCCCGGTGGTGGCGGCACAAAGGAAATGCTGATTCGCGCCAATGAAAACGCTGCGTCTGGCGAAGATCTCGATTTGTTCCACACCCTCAGGCCGGTGTTTGAAAATATCGCTATGGCCAAGGTCGGCACCAGCGCCGAAGAATGCCGCGAACTGGGTTACCTGCGCCGCGATGATCGCGTATCCCTCAATCGCGATCGCCTGGTCGCGGATGCCAAACAGACCGCACTCGCCATGGCGCGTTCCGGTTGGAAACCCACAGCGGCCAATTGGCAGGAAGGCGCGCAGAGCACGCAAATCAAGGTCCTCGGCGAATCGTTTCTGGCGGCCGCCAAGATGGTCATCCACCTGATGGTGCGTGGCGGCTATGCTTCCGATTATGATGCGCACGTCGCGCGTAAGCTTGCGAACATTCTGGCGGGCGGTGCGCTGTCGGCTTCGCAACTGGTCAGCGAGCAATATGTTCTCGACTTGGAGCGCGAAGCTTTCGTATCGCTTTGTGGCGAGAAGAAAACCCAGGAACGCATCGCGCATACTCTGAAGACTGGCAAGCCGCTGCGCAACTGAGCCCGCGTTTGGTCGAGCATGTCAATGATCGAGGCCATGTCCATCCCGAACCGCATGAAATCGTATTGCCATTCTAGATAGAGTCGTATACCGTAGCGGTTGGAGCCACCCATGCAAAAACTCCTTCCGCCGCGCGAAGCCGCCAACATCCTGGGCATCAGCTATCCCACGCTCAAACAATGGATCTACCGCAACAAAATTAAAACCATGAAGACGCCCGGCGGCCATCACCGCGTCCCGGAATCTGAAATCGACCGCCTGATTCCCAAAAAGCTCGAGCGCGGAGACATCGCCTCGCGTCGCATTAACTTCCGCAAAATCTCCGGCCGCAATCAACTCATTGGCCGCGTGCTCTCCATAAAATTCAGCGGCTTGCTTGCCCAAGTCACCCTGGCCATCGGCGAACAGCACATCACCGCCATCATCACCGCCGATGCCGCCAAGGAAATGCGCCTGAAACCCGGTGAACGCGCCGCAGCCTTAATCAAATCCACCGAAGTCATGATCCTTCACGTTTGAGCTTCTCGTGAGCCTTCCCATGCGAACACACTTCTTCCTCGCCGTCATTTTCTTCTCCATCTTCGTGCCCGCATGCCTCGCACAGGAAATTCGCGTCGCCGCGGCGGCTGACTTGCAATTCGCGCTCACCGATCTCGCCGCGCAATACGAAAAACAGTCCGGCACCAAGGTTTCCATATCTTTTGGCTCCAGCGGAAATTTCTTTGCGCAAATTGAAAATGGCGCTCCCTTCGATATCTTTTTTTCCGCCGACAGCGAATATCCCCGCAAACTGGAAGCCGCCGGACTTGCCGAGCCAGGCACGCTGGCGATCTACGCCAAAGGGCGCATCGCCCTGTGGGCTCCCGCAGGCTCACCATTTGACTTCGAAAAAAACGGCTTGTCCACGTTGCTTGACGACAAAATCCAAAAGCTTGCCATCGCCAACCCGGAACATGCTCCCTACGGACGCGCCGCCGTGGCCGCCCTCAAGCAAGCCGGCCTGTACGAGCAACTGAAATCCAAATTTGTGATTGGCGAAAATATTTCGCAAGCTGCGCAGTTCGTGCAATCCGGCAGCGCCCAAGCCGGCATTGTCGCCCTCTCCCTGGCGCTTTCCCCCGCAATGAAAGATGGCCAACGCTGGCTGGTTCCTGAAAATCTCTATCCCCCGCTTGATCAATCCGTCGTGATTCTTAAATCTTCCACCAGCAAAGCTGCCGCCAAAGCCTTCCTCGAATTCCTGCACACCGTCGAGGCGCAATCCACACTCTCGCGCTACGGTTTCACATTGCCCGCTGGCGTCGCAGGAAAATCAGCCAAACCATGAGTTGGCAGGCTCTCTTTCTCTCGCTGCGTCTTGCCGCAACCGTTTCCTTCGTACTGCTACTGATCGCATTACCGTTGGCCTACTGGTTGGCCTACACCCGCTGGCGCTGGAAATTTCTGCTCGAATCCATCGTAGCTTTACCACTCGTGCTGCCACCCACCGTGCTCGGCTTCTACGCGCTCATCGCGCTCGGCCCGCGCGGCTTTCTCGGCCAAGTCTCGCAAAAACTGTTTGGGCACAGCCTGGCCTTCACATTCACCGGCCTGGTCCTCGCCTCACTGCTCTACAGCCTGCCGTTCGCCGTGCAGCCCTTGATCGCTTCGTTCGAAGCTCTCGATCGCCGCCTGCTCGACGCTGCCGCAGTCCTCGGTGCGAATCGCACCCGAACTTTCTTCACCGTGATTCTGCCGCTTTCTTTGCCGGGCCTACTCACTGCCGTCGTCCTCAGCTTCGCGCACACACTCGGCGAATTCGGCGTGGTGCTGATGGTCGGCGGGAATCTACCCGGCGTCACCCGCACTGTCTCGATCGAGATCTTCGATCGCGTCGAGGCGCTCGATTACGCCAGTGCGCACCAAATGGCCGTGCTGCTGCTCCTCATTTCCTTCGTCGTCTTGTCGATTGTCTACGGCGTGAATCGTAAGGTCTGGTCGCCGTGGCCCGCGCGATGACTCTCATCGCAAAAATTCGCAAAGAATATCGCACTGCCAACTCTTCGCCATTTCTGCTCGACGTCGATCTGCAGTTTGCCAGAGGCTTCACCATCCTCTTCGGCCCATCCGGCGCGGGAAAATCCACGCTGCTCGACTGCATCGCCGGCCTCGCTACTCCGGACGAAGGTCGAATCAGTCTCGGCGACGAAGTATTTTTCGATAGCGGCCCCAAACGCATTTCTCTTCCACCGCAAAATCGCCGCATCGCGTACGTCTTTCAGAGCCTCGCCCTCTTTCCACATCTCTCGGTCGAAAAAAATATTGCCTATGGCCTGGCCGACATCGCCCCAGACGATCGCCGCGCGCGCATCGAGCAGATACTCTCTGCCTTCCATATCGAACCGCTTCGCCAGCGAAAACCCGCTCAGCTCTCCGGCGGCGAACAACAGCGCGTTGCCCTCGCGCGTTCTCTGGTCACTCAACCCCGTCTGCTCCTGCTCGACGAACCGCTCACCGGCCTGGACGCTGGCCTTCGCCACGAAATTCTAGACGATCTGCGCGCTTGGAACGCCGCCAACAACCTTCCGATTCTCTACGTCACTCACAATCGCGACGAAGTCGACGCCATCGGCGAACGCGTGGTGACTCTCGCGCAAGGCCGCGTGGAAGATTCTGGCCGCCCCGGCGCTGTCCTCGACACGCCTCGTTCTGTCGCGCTGGCCCAAGCCGCCGGCTTTGAAAATCTTCTTCACGGCATCGTCCTCGAACATCGTCCTGCCGACGGTGTGATGCGTGTCGCGTTGTCCTTATCCAATCGCGAACTCGAAATTCCCCTTGGCCCCGCGCCAAAGGGAACCTCCGTGCAAATCGCCGTGCGCGCCGGCGATATTCTGCTGGCCACCGAGCCGCCCAAGTCCATCAGCGCTCGCAACATTCTCCCCGGCACCATTCTTTCTCTGGAATTGCGTGGAACACTTTTCACCGTTCAGGTAGGCGCCGGCCTCGTCTTCACCGTGCACGTCACTCCGGGCGCAGTCCGCTCTCTGCACCTGGCCGCAGGCCAGCAAGTTTGGCTGGTGCTGAAAACACACTCCTGCCATTTCGTTGCTTAGTTCCACGTAAAAATTGTTAGGATTCGTAACGCCGGAGAAATTCCGCAGCAGTTCTACTCTGCAGTAATAACAATTGCGCTGCACGGTTTTGTGCCAGCCCGCGAATAGCCGTGTGGCATTTGCGAATCGAAATACAGTGAATCGCCGGTATCCAGAAGTTCCTGCTCCGTTCCCACCTTCAACGCCAGCTTGCCTTTCAGCACATAAATAAATTCCACGCCGGGATGCTGGTGCAAACGCACCTTCTCTGCCGCAATTGTTTTGAATTCCGCCAAATACGCGCTGAATTTCTTGTCGGTCGCCAGAAAATCTAACGATTCGAAATCAAAGGCCGCCTCGCTCAGCCCTGGCGCCTCCGGAAAACGCAGCCGGTCCTTCTTCCGCGTGACCGCAAATACATGCTTCAGTTTTTCGTCGGTGAAAAAATGTTCCAGCCCCACGCTGAAAACCAGGGCAATCCGCGAAAGCGTTGGCAGTGTCGGATACAACTTGCCATGCTCCAATTTCGAAAGCAGCGCTGGAGATAATCCCGTGTGCCGGCTCAATTCCACCAGCCCAATTTTGCGGCGTAGCCGAAGCTGCCGGAGCTTTTCTCCCACGCGATAGCGATCCAGCGATTCTTTCAGGTGCGGCGAAACCATGGGTGAGCGACCCCTTCTCTTCGCAGTAAAGGAAAATCTTTAGATTTTCCTGAGAATAACACGCCCGTTAGAAAAACATAGCGCTTTTTCCCGACATTCAATCGTCTTTTACTCCCGCGATTCCTCAATTCCCAGGTTTCTGCGCCCGCCTCTGCTAATATTGCACTCGCATTTCGTGAGGTCCTGTGCCCGCAAGAATCGCCAAGCGTAAGACTCCTCCCAAGCCGCTGCGTGCTCGCAAAGCGCCGCGCTCCATCTCCAAGACCAAGCCGGAGACGCGCCTGGAAGAAGTTCTGCAAAGCGCCGCCAATATTTTCTTTGCCAAAGGGTTTCACGCCACTTCCATCGAAGATGTCGCGCGCGATGTGGGCATGTTGAAAGGCTCGCTCTACTAC
>JBAVNY010000485.1:0-4731 GCA_049691535.1 Candidatus Acidiferrum sp. | reverse complement strand
AATGCCGGGGAAGAGTTCGCGATCGCCGTCGACGAGAACCCACTGCTTGGCATCGACGATTGGCTGGAAATTTTCTTTGAAATAGCTGGCCTTGTCGCGCTCGGTGGGATCGGCCGCGTGTTGCAATTCGGCATGCTGGACGATGTATCGCGCATTGCGGAATGTCGGCACGGCACGTCCATTTTCGATGCGCGTGTTGCCGCCAGCGTGGTCGAAATGCAGGTGCGTATTGATGACCACGTCCACCTCATCTGGGTTTACGCCCGCACGGGTCAGCGATTCGATGAGCGGATCGCCATCTTGAATGGCGTAGATGGCGCGCTGCTTGGCGTCCCACTTGGTACCGTTCCCGGTCTCGATGACCATGGTCTTGCCTGCGGCACGCACCAGCAGCGAATTCGCCCGCATGCGAATCCGATTCTTGTCGTCCGGCGCGGAACGCTTCTCCCAAAGCACCTTGGGAACCACGCCGAACATCGCGCCACCGTCGAGTCGAAATTCGCCACCATCCAGATATCGCACTTCTATATCGCCAAGGTGCATCGTTCGCTGCGCGTCAGCCGGAAAGGCCGCTCTCCTTAAGGATTTCGCTCACCGCGGTGAATGGGTCTTTCTTGCGTTCGGCCACTGCTGTGGCGAGTGCGCGAAGCTTTGCTTCACCTTGCTTTCCGCCCAGCACTCGCTCCAGCAGCCGCGATTCCAACATCTCGATCAGGCGGTTCTGCCAATGCTCGACGTGCTTCTTCTGCCGTTCGCCACTCGACTCGAAATGCTTGCGAAATTTCTCGACGGTTTCGGCCAACTCCTGCACGCCGCGATTTTCCGTAGCCACGGTGCGAATTACCGGAGGATGCCAACCGTCGCGCGGCATCACCAGCGACAACATGGCGTGAAGTTGCCCTTCGAGGCGGTCCGCGCCCTCACGATCGGCTTTGTTCAACACAAAAATGTCGCCAATCTCCATCAGCCCGGCTTTCATGTTTTGAATGTCGTCGCCCATGCCCGGCACGAGCACGACGACGACGCAGTCGGCCAGCCGTACAATGTCGATTTCATCCTGGCCCACGCCGACCGTTTCGATGAGCACCTGGCGCTTGCCGGCCGCATCCAGTAGCAGTGCGACTTCGGCGGTTGCGCGGGCGAGGCCACCCAGGAATCCACGCGTCGCCATGGAGCGAATAAATATTCCCGTATCGCCGGCGTGGCTCTGCATGCGGATGCGATCGCCCAGAATCGCGCCACCGGAATACGGGCTGGTGGGATCCACAGCGACTACCCCGACCGGTTCGCTGCGCTTGCGGTGATACGCCGCCAGGCGATCTACCAAGGTGCTCTTGCCAGTTCCGGGAGCGCCGGTGATTCCCGTTAAGTACGCCTTGCCGGTGTCCGCGAATAGTTGCCGCAGCAACTCCTCGGCTTCGGGCGCATGATTTTCAATGGCAGTAATCGCTCGCGAAATCGCGCGCACGTCTCCGTTGCGGACCTTCTCGGCCCACTCGCTAACATCCCAACTCATGTGTGTCCTTGTAGATCGCGAATCGCGGAAGCACGCCGGTGCATTCTTCTATTATTTATTGCCGAGAAGCTGCCGGGCAATGACCAACTTCTGAATTTCGCTGGTGCCCTCGCCGATGGTGCAGAGCTTCACGTCGCGATAATACTTCTCCGCGGGATAATCCTTGATGAAGCCGTAGCCGCCGTGGATCTGCACGCACTCGTTGGCCACACGCACCGCCACTTCACTGGCAAACAGCTTGGCCATGCTGGATTCACGGGTGAAGCGCGCCTTCTTCTGATCGGCGAGCCATGCCGCTTGATAGACCAGCAGACGCGCTGCTTCCACTTCCGTTGCCATGTCGGCCAGCTTGAACTGGATGGCCTGGAATTCGCTGATGGCTTTGCCGAATTGCTTGCGCTGCTTGGCATATTTCGTGGCCGCGTCCAGAGCGCCCTGCGCCATGCCCAGCGCCAACGCCGCAATCGAAATGCGCCCGCCGTCCAGGATTTTCAGGCTGCTGATGAAGCCTTCGCCTTCAGGGCCAAGTAGATTTTCCGCGGCGACATGGCAATCGCTGAAAATAACTTCCGAGGTGTCACTGGCGCGCATGCCCAGCTTGTTTTCTTTCTTGCCGGGACGAAAGCCGGGCTGGCCCTTCTCTAGAATAAACGCGCTGATGCCGTGCGAGTCTTTGCTCTTGTCGGTCACCGCCATGGCCACGCAGGTATCCGCGTAATGGCCATTGGTGGTGAAGGTCTTCGCCCCGTTCAACACCCATCCGTTGCCGTTGCGCACCGCAGTGGATCGCGTTCCGCCAGCGTCGGAACCCGCCTCCGGTTCAGTCAGCGACCAGGCGCCCAGTTTCTTGCCTTGCGCCAGGGGTACCAGGTATTTGCGTTTTTGTTCTTCGGTGCCGAACTTGAAAATGTGGTTGGAGCAAAGCGAATTGTGCGCAGCGACGAACAAGCCTACGGAGCCGTCGACGCGCGACAGCTCTTCGATTACCGTGGCGTATTCGATGTAGCCGAGCCCGGCGCCCCCGTATTCTTCGGGGAAAATGACGCCCATAAGGCCCATTTCCGCGAGTTTGGGAAGGATCTCGGTGGGGAAATGAGAAGCTTCGTCCCACTCCATTACGTGCGGAGCGATTTCACCTTCGGCAAATTCTCGGACGCTCTTGCGCAGCTGCTGCTGTTCGTCGGTGAACGTGAAATCCACGAAATCCCCCGGTCAGGTGGTTATATATATACTCACGGTAAGTTTAGCTTATGGGGCGCTGAAGCGCACCCGGGCGATACGGGCGTGTTGCTCTGGCGTTTGTACACTCTTAAAACCTTGATTAGCGATAAGTTTCGTATGGTTCCGTGCCGGCAGGCTGCCGGCGCTACAATTCGGTTTACCAGCCTACCGGATAGCCGTTTTTCTTGTTCTGCTCGTCGAGCCAGGTCTTTAGCGGTGCGAAATAGTCTGCCAGCGCGCTGGCGTCAGCGTCGCGTTGGCCGGTGAGCACCTCCATGGCGTCGGGCCATGGCTTACTGGCGCCCATGGAGAGCATGGCGTTCAGCTTATCGCCGGCCTTTTTGTTTCCGTAAATCGAGCAGCGATGCAGCGGCCCCTGCACGCCAGCTTCTTTGCACAACGCACGCTGAAATTGGAACTGGTAAATACGCGCCAGGAAATAGCGCATATACGGCACATTGCCGGGCACGTGATACTTCGCGCCGGGATCGAAATCGGCCTCGGTGCGGGCTACTGGCGGTGCGACGCCCTGATATTTCTGGCGCAGCGCCCACCACGCCTTGTTGTATTCGTCGGGCTTAACCTGCCCGGAGAAAACTTCCCAGCGCCACTTGTCGATCACCAGGCCAAATGGAAGAAACGCCACTTTTTCTAACGCTTGTTGGAGCAGATAGTCGGTATCGCCGGAGGCCGGTGGCACAGTGTCAATCAGGCTAATCTTCTTGAGATATTCGGGAGTGACGGAAAGCGCGATAGTGTCGCCAACCGCCTCGTGAAATCCATCGTTGGCGCTGGCTTGAAACAGAGGAGGCTGGGTGTTGTAAGCGCGCTGGTAAAAATTGTGGCCCAGTTCGTGGTGAATGGTGCGGAAGTCTTCTTCGCGAATCTGGATACACATTTTGACCCGCAGATCGTCTTTGAAATCCACATCCCACGCGCTGGCGTGGCAAATCTCGTCGCGATCCGCGGGCGTGGTGAATAACGATCGCTCCCAAAAGGTCGGCGGCAGCGGCGCGAATCCCAACGAAACGAAGAAATTCTCGCCGTACTTCACCATGCCCTTCGCATCGGTTTTGCGGTCGACCAGAATCTTGGTCAGGTCAAAACTTTGCGCGGGCTTGGGCGAGTCCATCAGTTCATAAACGTTGTTCCATTCCTGCGCCCAGATGTTTCCCAACAGGTGCGCGGGAATCGGGCCGTTCGGCGGCACGACGTCCTTGCCGTATTTTTTGACCAACTGGCCGCGCACATAGGCGTGCAGTGAGAGATAGAGCGGCTGCAATTGCGACCACAGGCGATCCAAATCCTTCGCAAATGCGTCGGGGTCCATGTCGTAGTTAGAACGCCAGAGCGCGCCCGCATCCGCGTAACCCAGTTCTTTAGAACCATGATTGCCTAGCTCCACCATGCGCACCTAGCGCTGGCGCATCGGCGCGCCTACGGCGTGCCAGCCGATCCACGCACGTTTGAGTTCTTCGGGATCGCGGCTGGTGGCCATTAACTTTTCTACGGCGGTAACGTCGAGGCACGGCTTCTTGTCGCCGTCGGGGCACCACTTCCCTTTTCCATAATCGCCGTTGAGCGAGGCCAACACCTGCGCGAGTTCTTTCTGCGCCTTTGGATCGTCAGGCGCCGGGAAATTCGTGGCGAGTTCGAGCAGCAGTCGTTTGCGGGCCAATTCCGGAGGCAATTGCACTTTGTCATAACGATGCGCTTCTTTGGCGTAGCGCGTGGCTGCGGTATTAAAGATCTCGTCGGCATCGGCGGCAATCTGCTCGGTGTCATCCGTAATGAAGTTGGCCGCGACCCACTCGGCGCGCGAAGCTTTAATCTCCAGGTCGAATAGGTTGGCTTCAGCGGTATCGATGAATTTGCGAGCATCTTCGGCTGTCGGTGCTGCTGGTGCTGGTTTGGTTTGTGCGCCAGCAGTTCTCACCGAAATTACAGAAGCTATTCCTACGCAAAGAACCGCCGTCGCCACACGCTTGCACACA
>JBAVNY010000484.1:0-10489 GCA_049691535.1 Candidatus Acidiferrum sp. | reverse complement strand
GCTCATTCCACAGCAGAGCGAAACAACTTCGTTGACGCAAAATCCAGCAAAATCCCTTCGGCGATCTTAGTACCGCCCGCGGCCATTCCCGCCGCCTCGATCGTTCGAATATCCACCCCGGCCACCGCCCCGCCCACCACGATCTCCGCCGCCACCGCGAGATTCCTGCGGACGTGCTTCGTTCACTTGCAACTGTCGGCCGTCAACGTCCATGCCGTTGAAATCACCGATAGCCTTGGTCGCATCGTCGCCGGCACCCAGCTCCACGAAGCCGAAGCCCCGCGAGCGGCCGGTTTCCCGGTCGGTAATGATCCGCGCCGAGGCCACTTGATATCCTTTTCCGATGAAAAGCTGCAGCAAGCTGTCATCTGTCATTCCGAAAGATAAATTTCCAACGTAGAGTTTTGTCATCGGCGTTTCCTTTTCCTACTACCTTCTTCTAATCCCGAAAAATCTAGCTTGCCGTCTTTAGCGTCCAGCGGCTTCGCCACTTATCAAAATCGGGGTGTGGTGATCTTAGGATGCGACAGCGACGGCCGCAGCCATCTTGTGAAACGTGGAGTTTGCCACCATGTAGGTGTGAATGCGCAGCGCGCCTTCGATTACCCCGGCAAGAAGCCCGGAAACCCGGCCAAAGTTGGTTTTTTCGTAGTTCTCGGCGTCCGCGCTGTTCTCCCAGAAGCTGAACGCGTACACTTCCTTGCCACTCTGTGCGATCAGCGTCATTTCATCCAGGAAGCCGCTCTGCTGGCGTAACAGGGGGATAATCTCTTGCTCCATTTTGCGGGTAAATTCGGCGGCGCTGTCGCCCTTCAAGCGCATTGAAACTTTGCGAACAAACATAGGCTCTCCTTCACTTGCTGGCCAAGGGAGTCTCCGAATCCGGAGGGGCCTCGAGACCTGAAGGCAGCCTTGGGTAACTCCATAAGGATGAACCACTTTACAGTTATTGTCAAGTTCTTAAACATGCGCTAACATCGATTTACCGCTGCAGTTAATCACTTTCGGAGGCATCGTCGTGGACGTCTGTTTCGTCATCCAACAAAGGCTAAAGGAGTTAGGTCTGGAGCAACGCGATCTGGCCACCGCCGCTCAGGTCACCGAGTCCTACATCTCTCAGCTCCTCACCCGCAAAAAGCCTCCTCCCGCCGACGACCGTACCGACCTCTATGACCGCATAAACGCTTTTTTGAAGCTGCCCGAGGGTCAGCTTGCCACCATGGTCCGGGAGCAACGCCGGGAAGAACTGAAGAAGAAGCTCGCCGACCCACCCGCTCCCCTCTTCAAAGAGGTCCGGGAGCTCATTATTCGCAAGTGCGCTCCGGCCACCAGGGTTCAAATACGTGTCATCTTCGAAAAACAGGCCTTCGGAGAGCTCGAGCGTTTAGTAACGCAGAAACTTCTTGATGTCGTTAAGGCAATTGCTCGCGATGAGCTTAAAAATGAAACCTGGGTCCGC
The DNA here is from genome assembly GCA_049691535.1 of Candidatus Acidiferrum sp. Lineage (GTDB taxonomy): Bacteria > Acidobacteriota > Terriglobia > Acidiferrales > UBA7541 > Acidiferrum. The sequence continues at coordinate 9,030 of JBAVNY010000484.1, read as the reverse complement.
AGCGTCGCGAAACTGCGCAGGCAGTCTTACGAGGAAATGCGTGCGACCATACTGGAGTTCTTAGATACCGACGTGTTCAACGTTTCCATCGATCACTGCGCCGCGTTCTTGGATCCCGTAATTGAGTTCTGGGATATCGACCTGAAATCCTTTGCGCTAAAGATCCTTCTCAGCGGCCAGTTCGCGGCAGAACGTCACATTACGTTCGAATTCACACAGACGGTCACCACTTCCTCCTCAAAAGACGAGCCAGGCTTCAGAGAATTTCTCCGTAATCCCGCCATGAGCGGTGCTGCTACCGAAACCGAGATTCAATTCTTGAAGAGTCTGCGCTTCCCACAGGTTCGCCCCAGTGCCCTCTACTACTATCGCGAGTTGCAAAGTCTTCGCGACCCACTGCATTTCGCTCAACAGCAACGCATATCCTCAACAGCATCGAGAAAGAAACCAAACCACTCAGATGGCGCTGCTCTTCCCGGTTCCCTGTACACTGAGAAAAATCGTCGTAAGCCGCAAAAACGGGGCAAGTAACGCAATAAGTGCGGCCCAGGTCTTCCGTTAACCAGAGAGCTCCGGCTAGTTACCAAAAAGGTCCGATTCCCAAATGAACCATGTTTACCCGACCAAATCCACAGACCTGTGCTATACTGGCGTTGCGCTTAATACCGCGGCTGTGTTGTGCGGCCCCTCTAGTTTGTTATTTGAGAATACCCGCCCTACGTTTCCTCCGTTTGTCTTCAGCGTAATTTAAAACAAGATCTGGCGCGCTCGGGGCGACGTGTATGCCTTCTCAGTAAGGCAACGCCGCAACTGTACCCGCCAGTCAAGAAAGCAAAATGCAAAATTTTTCAGAACTTCCGATATCTGTATACCTGAAGGAGCGTCTCGTCTCTGCTCGCTTCTCAGTGCCCACGCCGGTTCAAGCTGCGGCGATACCCCCAGCTCTTGAAGGGAAAGATGTGCTCGCCACGGCGCAAACCGGCACCGGCAAGACCTTGGCGTTCCTCATCCCCGTAATGGAAAGGCTCCTGCGCAAAGAGAAGACCGGCGTAGCCGCTTTGATTCTCGTTCCAACGCGCGAACTGGCGATGCAGGTGGTTGATCAGTACAACGCTCTGCGTGGCAAGCAACTACTGCCAGCAGCCCTGGTTGTCGGTGGCCTGGCCGAAGGCCAGCAACTCCGCGCCATTCGCAATGGTGCCAACATTATCGTGGCAACTCCGGGCCGCCTCGAAGACTATCTCGACCGCAATCTAGTGAACTTGCGCAATGTGCAAGTGCTGGTGCTAGACGAAGCCGATCGCATGCTCGACATGGGTTTTCTCCCCGCAATTCGCAGAATCGTTGGGATTCTTCCCCGGGAACGCCAGACGATGTGCTTTTCCGCAACGATGGAAGGCGCGATGGCTCGCTTGGTCAAGGAATACACCAAGGATCCGGTTCGCATCACTTTGGGTTCGACGCTTAAGCCAGCGGAAAACGTTCGCCTACAGGCATTTGAAGTTGCCGCGGATGGCAAGCTCGACCTGCTCCGCACTCTTCTCAGCCATAAGGAAAGCAGCCGCTGCCTCGTCTTTTCGCGCACCAAGCGCGGCGCCGATCGCATCGCCAAGGGTTTGAGCCGCGAAGGTATTGCCGCGGCCACCATCCATGGTGATCGGTCACAATCTCAGCGCACCGCAGCCCTCACGGGATTCCAGCAAGGTCGCTTCCGCGTACTGGTAGCTACGGATGTGGCTGCTCGCGGCATCCACGTCGAAGAAATCACCCACGTGATTAACTATGATTTGCCGGATGTGGCAGAAAACTTCATTCACCGCGTGGGCCGAACCGGGCGCGCCGGCAAACACGGCCTGGCTTCGACGCTCTTCGTTCGCGAGCAGCGTTCCGACATTTTCCAACTCGAACGCGCACTGGGCCTTCGGATTGAACGGATGCCGGTGAACGGTAATCGCCCCCCGGTCGATAGCCACCGCCCCGAAAGAAAAGAGCACTCCCAGGACATCAGTCCCACAAGGCCTTCAGCCAACGGTAAGTCAACCATGGTGGCCCTCCCGGGTGAAGTCCTCCAAGCTCAGTTTCAGCTTTAAGCCAACATTGGACGTTGCGGGTTCGGAGACTTCTCCGGGCCCGCAGCTTTTTTGACTTCGCAGGCTCGCGGTAATCGGGCCCGTGCACTCAAAGTCTGCCTGCGCCGCGCGAATCAGCACCGAGACACGGCATGTAGTGATATACTGAGAAAGGTTTGAATCAGCACTGCAAATGCTGCAGTACACGAGGGCATCTGGACACTGGCGTCCGGTCCACACATAGCAGCTTGATGTAGCCTAGGTTGCAATCCACACAGCGCTTTTCGTCCAGCATTCCGTTCTCTGGGTGTTTTCGTTAGTAACCTCAGTGTGAGTCACGCAGCGCCTGCCATCGGTTGGCAGCGGTAAGGGAGAAGCTATTGTCGCGGGATATTCAGGAAAAAAACGAGCAGGTTCGCAACCTCGTCCGCATCGGTAAAGAGCAGGGTTATTTGCTGCACGACCAGGTAAACGATCTTCTCGCTGTTGACGAACATACGCCGGAAGAAATCGACACGGTCTTTTCGACTTTCGAGAGCGAAGGCATCGACATCTTTGAAGACGCTTCCGTCGCTAAGACGGCGCGCGCCGCCATTGAAGTTGCGGAACAAGTGGGAGTGCGCGAAGCGATCGAGATTTCGCCCAGCGAAGATGGCGAGATCGATCAGGCCACATTAATACCCGAAAAGACCAGCGATCCTGTTCGCGTCTATCTCCGCGAAATGGGCATCGTGCCGCTGCTTACCCGCGAACACGAAGTAGCTCTCGCCAAGCGACTCGAGCGCGGTCATCTTCGCGTTCTCAAAACAATTTCTCGTTCGCCCCTGATTCTTAAAGAACTGATTTCCGTCGGCGCCGACTTGCGCAGCGGTACCCGTCCCATTAAAGAAATCATCCAGATCGACGAAGAAGAACTTGCCGAAGAAAAAGTGGAAGAGAGGGCGCGCCACACTCTTCGCGTCATCGACAACATTGAAAAGCTGCACGATCTAGCGAACAAGCAACTCGCCAAACTGGAAAGCACCGAAGCTTCCAACAAACGCGCACATCGTCGCGCTAAGTACCGTCTCTCGCGCACTCGCGTCGAGATGTCGTTGCTAGTCCGCTCCCTGGAATTCAAAGAACGCGAGAAGAAACGCCTGATTGAAATCCTCCGTCATTCCGTGGAACGCCTCAATGGTTTGGAACGCGAAGCCACTCGGCTCGAACGCCGCGCCGCGACAGCGCGAGGCGAAGCGGCTCAGGAATTGCGCAAGGAACTGAAAATCTGCCGCGCCCGCCTGAAAGAAATCGACGAATCCAGCGAAGTTGGCCGCGCCAATATGAAGCGCGCTCTAACCCTGATTCTGCGTGGCGAAGCGGAAGCGCAACAAGCCAAAAGCGAATTGACCGAAGCCAATCTCCGCCTGGTCGTTTCTATCGCCAAGCGCTACACCAATCGTGGCTTGCAATTCCTTGACTTGATTCAAGAAGGCAACATTGGCCTGATGCGCGGCACCGACAAGTTTGAATGGCGCCGCGGCTACAAATTTTCGACCTATGCCACCTGGTGGATTCGTCAGGCCATCACCCGCGCCATCGCTGATCAAGCTCGTACCATTCGCGTGCCGGTCCACATGATCGAAACAATCAACAAGCAGGTTCGGACCAGCCGCCAACTGGTGCAGGAACTCGGTCGCGAACCGACCTCCGAAGAAATCGCTAAGCGCATGGATGTTCCGGTCGACGCCGTCCGCAAAACCAAGAAAATTGCGCAAGTTCCGATGTCCTTTGAAACGCCGATCGGCGAAGAAGGCGACTCGCATCTCGGCGATTTCATCGAAGATAAAGCAGTTCTGTCTCCCTCTGACGCAGCGATCAATCTGAACCTGAAGGATCAGATTGCTTCCATGCTCAGAACCCTTACTCCGCGCGAAGAACGCATCATCAAGATGCGCTTCGGGCTGGACGATGGCAACGAACACACTCTTGAAGAAGTGGGCCAGGTTTTTGCCGTGACCCGCGAACGTATTCGTCAGATCGAGGCGAAAGCGCTGCGCAAGCTGCGTCATCCGTCACGGTCGAGCCGCTTCCGCACTTTCGTTCACGGGTCATCGTAAAGGGTTTCTAAGAGTTGCGATGCTGACCGCGGGATTACGCAATACCTTCGGCGGCGCAGAGAGTTGAGGAGAAATAAAGTGAAGAGCTTATTTGTAGGCAATATGAGTTTTCAAACCACCGAAGCAGATTTACTGGCTCTATTCAATCCATTTGGGCAAGTCACCCGCGCGCGCGTGGTGACCGACCGGGAGACGGGCCGAGCTCGCGGATTTGCATTCGTGGAAATGCCCAACGACGACGAAGCCGACAAGGCTGTCGCCGGTTTGAATGGCAAGGAAATCGGCGGTCGCAGCCTGAAGGTCAACGAAGCGCGTCCGAAATCCGCATCGCCAGCACCCCGCGGCGGCAACAGCGGCGGCGGGAATCGCAATGGTGGCGGAAGCCGCGAAAGATTTTCCAACGAAGATTATCGTGAAGCCGCTCGGCAGCCGCGCGAACCGCGTTGGTAATTGCCGTAAGTTATCCGAATCGCGATCGTGCCATGTTTAAAGGAGACTAAAAGTGGCCATTACATTTCAAAAGCGTCAAAAAGAGATGAAGAGACAGGAAAAAGCACGCGAAAAAGCTGCACGCCGCGAGCAAAAGAAACTCGAAAAGCGTGACAAGGAAACGGGCGGCGGTCCTCCTATCGAAAGTGTTGATATCGAGTCTTACGGACCGCTCAACGACGATTCTTCCGAATCTCCTAATTGACCTGCATGCCGGGTCAAAAAGTTATGCACGCAAAGTGAAATTATTTACGGCCTCGTTTCAATCTCGACCGGCATCCTGGACCACGTTTAGCGGGCCATCTCCGTATGAGTTAAGACGATCGCGGTGTTGGCCGGGCTCTCTTTGTAGTAGTGAGGAACCGTCGGGCCTCCGCCCGTCGCATTGTACGAATCGAAATTGTGGGCCCAGCGAAACCCGATCGGCTAATACCAGAGTTTCACCCTCACAATGAATAACGCACCAAGTTTCCGGCAGCGATGAAGGTCGGTTGCTCCCTCAGCACCGCCCGCCGCAATTTCTTTCTCCGCACCTTTCTTTTCTAAAGCCTGAAAAGGATTACCCATGTTTCGATTCAGTTCTTTTTATTCCTTTTTCTTTCGTTTCTCAGTACACTCTTGGCGACCATAGAAACCGGACTCTCTGCATGACCTTCGGAACGTCCCTGGAACAGGATGGCATCGGATGCTCAGCTACCACAGGAATTCATCCAATCGTCAAATCAAATGTTTTACGGTGTGGGCCCTTATTTTCGCGGGCACCCTACTGAACGGCCATCACGTGTTAGGTCAAGACATAAAGCAAAATCCGGATGCGCAGCCCAAGCAAGAAATCAAATACAGTCAAGACCCGGATGCGGCCAAGCACATGACCTTGCTGCTGAAAGACTTTGATCCAAAACCGATGTTGCACACAGCCGTTCATGAAACTCCGCGCGCCAAGTTTCCCGCAATCGACATTCACAACCATGTAAACGATCCGGGCGGCGTTCATGGCGAAGAGATTGCTCCCGCCGAGGTGGTGCGGCGCATGGACCACGCCAATGTCCAGAAGATCGTGATCCTCACGGGAATGTGGGGAGAAAAGTTACAGAACGTCTTGGATAAAATGGTGAAGCCCTATCCGGATCGATTCATCGTGTTCGCCCAATACGACTGGAGCAAAATCGACGATCCCAACTTCAGCGCCGAGATGGTGACGCAATTAGATGACGCCGTTCGTCGTGGTGCGCGGGGCCTGAAAGTTCTAAAGGATCTTGGTTTGGGAGTACGAGATCGTTCCGGAAAGCTTATCGCCATTGACGACCCAAGGCTCGATCCTGTTTGGGAAGAGTGTGGACGCCTTGGGATCCCAGTGGCGATCCACTCTACGGATCCGGAAGCATTCTTCACACCTATCGACGCACACAACGAGCGCTACGAAGAACTCATTTCGAATTCAAGTTGGAGTTTTTACGGACCGCGGTTTCCTTCCAAGGAGACTCTGCTACTTGAGCGGAATCACGTATTCGAAAAGCATCCCCACACCACGTTTATCGCATTACACGTAGCGAACTGGCCAGAAAATCTGGACGCAGTATCTGCCTGGCTCGACAAATATCCGAACATGTATGTAGAACTGGGCGCCCGCGAGGCTGAATTGGGCCGGCAACCGCGGCGTTCGCGCAAATTCTTTGAAGAGTATCAAGACCGGATTCTCTTTGGGACCGATAGCGAACCGGAAGAACCCATGTATGCTAATTATTTTCGCTGGCTCGAAACGGCCGATGAATATTTTCCGTACTGGGGATATCCGGGGCAGGGTCGCTGGGAGATTTACGGTTTGGAACTCCCCGATGCAGTGCTGGAGAAGGTCTACCATAAGAATGCCGACAAAGTTTTTGCGCAGTTCAAAGGATCCCACTGAGATGCTTGCAAATCATTCCGGTGTTCAAGGCACGAATCAAACCCGACAGCCGATGAAAGGATTATGGGCCGTAGCCTTGATCGCTGCAGGATGCATGACGATCACCGGATGCGAGAAAAAAGAAGCAATTAAAGAACCACCCTCGAAACCAGCGCAATCGGTTGTAGAGGTGAAAATATCACCAGAAAATATCACCGCACAAACGGCTTCAACTACCTTCCTCCTCATGCCATCGGGAGCGCTGACGGCGTCACGCCGAGTTCAAAACACCGAAACCACGTTGGAGACGCATTCCAACGACGCAGGCCAATTACTAACTATAGGAAAAAAAGAATTTCCGGGCTTGGTTCTCGATTTCTCCCACGCCGAAACCCGTGCGACCACTGGGAAGCTTGGCGCCCTAGGTAAACAGATCGTGGTGAATGGGAAAGTTGCCGGTACTTCCCTTGCGGAAACGTTGACGCTGGAAATCTACGACGACTTTCCCAATCTCGCATTGCTCTCCGTGACTATACGGAACGAAGGAAAGTCCGATGTGCCGCTGGATTCCATTACGCTGCAACGCCACGGTTTCGCAGCAATCGCTAAGGATAAAGCGCACGGCCCTTTGTGGACATTCCAGGGTTCAAGCCTCAACTGGGGCAAAGACGAGACCTTCCTGATGCCGGCCAAGTTCTCTCAAGAGAATCCGTTTGGAGCGCCAGTGCCAGTAAAAGGTGATTTGGGCGCAGTCGGTGGTGGTATTCCCGTTGTAGCCTTTTGGACTCACGATGTTGGCGAGGCGATCGGCCACGTGGAAACAGTGCCGTTCACGCTGTCTATGCCGGTGCGAACGACAACCAATGGAGAAGTTGAGGTGGGCGTAAAAATTGCCGCCAACACCATTCTGAAGCCCGGCGACGTATTTTCCAGTCCGCGTACCTTCCTAACTATTTACACCGGCGATTTCTACGAGCCGCTGAGTTTATGGTCAAGCGTCATCGACAAGGAAGGCCTAAAGAAAACAACGGACAACGACGAGGACTATAAAGTGAGCTGGTGCGGCTGGGGCTACGAATTTGGGGTCACACCGAAACAGATGCTCGGCACGATCCCGAAGCTGAAAGAATTGGACATTCACTGGGCGACACTGGATGACGGCTGGTTCAATAATTATGGGGACTGGCAGGGTCACTATCCTGCGTTCGCCGGCGTCGCTATGCAAGACATGGTTCGGGAATTTCACAACCAGGGTATCAAGATGCAACTCTGGTGGCTGCCCCTGGGCGTGGAAGATGGCCACCACGGTTACGGCGGCCGAAAATATGTTGTATCCGACATTTTGAAGCAGCATCCCGACTGGCTAGTTCTCGACAAACAAGGAAAGCCGGCAAGAATGGCGCGGAATTTAGCGACGCTGTGCCCTGCCGTGCCAGGGGTGCAGGCGTATTACAAACAACTCACCGAACGGTTCATCCGCGACTGGGGATTTGACGGACATAAACTGGATAACATCTGGTCCACGCCGCTGTGTTACAACCCAAAACATCATCACAAGTCGCCCTACGATTCCGTTTACGCCATGGCCGACGTGTACAAGATCATTTTCGAGACCACGCGCGCGCTGAAACCGGAAAGCGTTACGCAGAGCTGTCCTTGCGGCACGCCACCGAATCTGGCTTGGCTGCGCTACATGGATCAGGCGGTCACCGCCGATCCGGTCGGCTCGATTCAAGTGCGGCGCCGCGTCAAAATGTACAAAGCGCTGCTCGGCTCTCGCGCCGCGGTCTATGGAGATCACGTCGAACTAACGCGCATCACCGGCGCATCGAGTGACAATGAGCAGGACACTGGCGATGATTTCGCCTCTACCTTGGGCACTGGCGGAGTATTAGGTACGAAATTCACGTGGCCGGACTATGGCCCAAAATTCAAGAACGCCTATTTGACTGATGCGAAGAACGCCCACTGGAAAGAGTGGATTAGCTTGTACAACGACAAAATGCTTTCAAAGGGAAACTTTCTCGACCTGTATGTGTACGGCTTCGATGTTCCGGAAGCGTACGCGATCGAGAAGAATGGTTACTACTACTATGCGTTCTACGCTCCTGAAAAGAATAAGAGCGCTAAAATTCAGCCGGCAACTCAGAGATCAACCTGGAGCGGAACGGTTGAGTTGCGCGGCCTGCCTGCCAAGACGTTCCGCGTAACCGATTACGTGCACCACAAAGATCTCGGCACCGTGACCGGCCCGACAGGGAAGTTGGACGTATCGTTCAATGACAATTTGCTGATCGAGGCAGTTCCTGTTCCGTGATCTAGCCTAGCGGATCTTCGAAGGGGTGCCCGCACCCGCGGACCCTATGCCAGCCGCATGTTTGCGCAAAAACGCGTCGCGATGAGCAGCGTCGCGAAACGCTTCCGTGCCGCCGGCACGAGTTACGGACAGAGCGCCGGCAATATTCGCAAATTTCACGCAGTCTTCCAG
>JBAVNY010000483.1:0-9788 GCA_049691535.1 Candidatus Acidiferrum sp. | reverse complement strand
CGGTTGTGGAGCCTAACGGTAAACTCCGCGACAAGGTTCGTGTGCGTGGAAAAGTCGAAGTTCATCCGTAGGAATTCTATTACATCGAGTGGTGGCAGGACGGCAGAAAACGTGAACAGATCAAAGATCACGCGGAGGTTCTCGACCGTGCACGTCGCAAAGCCATCGAGCTTCAGGCGAACCGCGCGGGCATCGAAACCGTGCGAGAAATCGGCAGTGGCACAGGGTACACAATTGCCGAAGCAGTCGCCTCCTAAGTTAAAGACATGGAGCCGCCGCAACGTGAACCAAAAACTTACACGGCTTACAAATACTGTCTGGAACTCTTCGCCAGCCATTGCGCAAAGCGCGTCATCCGCGATGTGAAGCGCGAAGATTTACTATCGTTCATTCGCAAGTTATATGATCTCGGCTGCGGACCCCGCACCGCCTACAATCGGGCCGTCATTGTTTCACAGCTACTCAAAGCCAACGGCATTACAAAACTGCTTAGCAATCGCGACTGGCCTGACTATGTAGGAACCAATCCGCTCCATCTACGAGCCGGAAGAGATTCAATCACTTCTTAAAGCCTGCGATGAAGACCAGCGCGTTCTGTATCTCTGCTATCTACTAACCGGGCTTCGCGACAAGGAAATGCGCTACCTAACCTGGCGCGACATAGACTTTCGCACGCAGGTGATTCGTGTAACTCGCAAACCACTCTACGGGTTCAAGCCCAAGAACAAAGAAGAACGCGAGATGCCAGTGCCAGCTTCGTTGATCGCTGCGCTTAAGAAGTACAAGGGCTCAAAAAAGCCACTTCCTGACGCGCTGGTATTTCCGAATGAATGTGGCAGGCCCGACAACCGGCACGAGTTCAAACTTAAGCGCATCGCCTTCCACGCAGGAATGAATTGCGGTCAATGCGTCTCGAAGCACGGGAACAAGTGCTCGGATGGACCGTACTGCTCCAATTTCTTCCTGCACAAGTTCCGGCATACTTTCGCAACCCGCAACCCGCAACCCGCAACCCGCAACCCGCAACCCGCAACCCGCAACCCGCAACCCGCAACCCGCAACCCGCAACCCGCAAGATCACGTCTGCGACATCAAAACACTCCAAAACTGGATGGGACACAAGGACCTAGCTTCGACGATGGTTTATCTTAAGGCAGTTCGGAACAAAGATGTGATGGCCAGGGTCAACTCCAGCGAATTGGCAGCGGTAGCGATCTAAATGACTGATGACACTGACTGTGTAACCGTGCATCTTTCATACAAATAGGAGCACGGTTTTGGCAGGTGCGGTGTAAAATCAACTGAGTCCCCGACAAACTGTATTGCTGGGAAAGGCAGCAATTCGGGTGGTAAACCCATCCAGCCATGACGCCCAACCTTATCGAGTGCCCGGTTTGTCACACGCCAAACCCTGCTACTGCCACGCAATGCACTCGCTGTGCTACGCCCATCACCTCGGCGGAAGCCACAATTCTGGGTAATGAATTGCCCGCTGATGCCAAGCTCGCGAAAAATACAATGCCCGAGGACGCGGAATTTGCAGGAACTCCGCCACAACAAGAGGCGACACCTTCGGGCAGCCCCACGCCACAAGATGACGTGACGCTTTCCGGTGACCAAGCCGCGGGAGATGTCGCCGACATTTCGGGCGCGCAAGGATGGTCGAAGCCAGCGCAGGCGGCGCCGCCCGCGGTGCTAGGGCGGCTTGCCCCAAACAGGATGCTTGGCAGGCGTTACCAGATTGTGCAGTTGCTGGGCGAAGGCGGCATGGGCGCAGTGTATAAAGCCCGGGACTGCGAATTGGACCGCATGGTGGCCCTGAAGATTATCCGGCCGGAGCTGGCTGTCCACGAAGAAATCCTGGCTCGCTTCAAACAGGAACTGATTCTCGCGCGCCGCATCACGCACAAGAACGTAATCCGCATCTTCGATTTGGGCGAAGCCGACGGCCTGAAGTTCATCACCATGGAGTTCGTCGAGGGGAAGAATCTTAGCTCCCTGATCAAGGAAAAAGGCCGGCTGAGTTTCGAAGAGTGTGCGGACGTCATATTTCAAACCTGCACAGCGCTGGACGCGGCCCACTCTGAAGGGGTTGTGCACAGAGACTTGAAGCCACAAAACATCATGGTGGAGAAGCACGGCCGGATCATCGTAATGGACTTCGGCATCGCGCGGACCATCGAACAAGGTGGCATGACTCATACGGGCGCGTTGATCGGCACGCCAGATTACATGTCGCCGGAACAGGTGATGGGAGAAAAGGTAGACGCTCGCTCCGATCTGTTCACACTTGGAGTGATTTTTTTTCAGTTGCTAGTCGGACAGCTTCCGTACAAAGCCGATACGATTCAGGGCGCGATGTTCAAGCGCACCAAGGAAGCCTCGCAAGCGCCGCAAGCGGTGAACCCAACCGTGCCCTCACTCCTCAGCGATATCGCGGTGAAATGCCTGCAATTGGACACGAAACTTCGTTACCAGTCTGCGAGTGAGGTTCAGCAGGACATTGAGTCGTGGCGCGGCGGTTCGACGAAACGGTTGGGCCTCCCAGTTCCGCCACCACCGGAACCGATAAAGGCGGTGTGGTGGCAGAAGCCGGCTGTCCTCATTCCGACCGCCGTAGTGGTGCTGGCAGGTGGAGCACTGGTGGCGAGCAAATTCCTTTCTAATCCGACACCGAAAGCGCCTAAGCCGGTCGCACCCGTGGCGTCGCTTGCGATTCTGCCGTTCCACAACGCTTCCGGCGACACAAAATTGGATTGGCTCGGGTCCAGCCTGGCGGAAATGTTGAGCACAGACGTGGGGCAGTCGGCCAGCGTTCGTACAGTATCCGAAGACCGTGTGGAACAAGTGTTGAAAGACTTACGCATCACGCCGCAATCGGAACTAGATCCGGCAACCTTAGGGCGCGTGGCGAATCAGGGCAACGTAGATACCGTTGTGTGGGGGCACTACGCACAGTTTGGTGATCGCCTGCGCATCGACGCTACGGTTCAGGATTTGAAGCGTGGCACGAGCAAAACACTGACCACGGAGGCCGCGAACGAGAAAGAGATTCTGCCAGCGGTCGATGGGCTGGCAGCCCAGATTCGGCAGAGCCTGGCGGTTTCATCGAGCCTACAGAAGGAACTGCAGGCGCAGGCGTTCAAGCCATCGACGTCGTCCATCGCGGCGCTGCGCGAATACGATAAGGGACTACAGCAAGTTCGGCAGGGCAATCACACTGAAGCAGCAAGGCAATTCCAGGCGGCGCTGCGCGAAGATTCCAACTTTGCTCTGGCGTACGCGAAGCTTGCGCAGTCGTACGCGCAACTCGGTCAGGATGATGAAGCAGAGCAGGCTGCACAGAAAGCTGTAGCGCTGAGCACGCAATTGCCGCTACAGGAAAAATACTTGATTCAGGCAAGCCACGATTCGATTTTGAAGGACTACACAAAAGCGATCGAGTCTTATCAGAACCTGGTGGATGTATCTCCGGACAACACGGATTATCTGTTCGATTTGGGTTCCGCATACGAGAAGACTTCGAATTTCGACAAGGCGAAGGAAACCTTTGCACGCATAGTGACACTCGATCCGAGACGCATTGAAGCCTATTTGGAACTGGGCCGAGTAAAGATTCTGAGCGGCGACACGCAAGGTGGCATCGACGATCTGACACGCGCAAAATCCATGGCTGTGCAACTGGGTGACGATGCCGAGCGCGCCGAGGTGTTGCAGGCCATGGGTGGAGGGTATGCTGCAATCCCGCGTTACGACGAGGCCGTGAAGAACCTGCAGGAATCTCTCGACATCAAGAAACGTCTGAATATGAAGAAGGGAATTGCGGAAAGCCTGGACGAAATGGCTAACATTCAGGACGTGACCGGCAAATCGGACCTGGCAATGAAGAACTATACGCAAGCTCTTTCATTGATGCGCGACCTGGGAGACAAGCAAGGCACCGCGGACGTACTGACAGACTTGGGAGCATTTCAGCAGGAACACGGGAGGTTTGACGAGGCGCTGAAGCTCTTCAAGGAGTCGCTACAACTGCAGATGGAAGTACACAACGAATCGAATCAAGGGCTGGTGTTGAGCAACATCGGGAATGCATATTTGTCTAAAGGCGATTTCGATAACGCACGGACTTACTTCACGCAGTCGCTTGAGGTTCGCCAAAAATTGAAGGTGCCCGGGGATATTGCGGACACCCTGCACAATCTTGCGGAAACATCCATGAAGACCGGGCAGTTCGACCAGGCCTTGGAACAATATCTGAAGGCTTTGGAATTACGCCGTGGAGCGGGCGATCAGAAGGGAGCAGCTCTCGAGTCTTCGGGGATGGGAGAAGTTTTCGCCTACCAAGGAAGGTATGGGGCGGCCATCGACGCGCAGCAGGATGCGTTGAAAGGTTTCCGAGAGAGCCAGGAACAAGGCGTGCTGGTGGCGGAACTTTCTATGAATTACGGCAATGCCCTGGCCTTGGCCGGCCGTAACGCCGACGCGGCAAAATATCTGACTGACGCACTGAACTTTGCCCGCGAGCAAAAAAGCCAGCCAGAGATTGCGGCAGCCCTGAGTTATCAGGGTGACAATGCATTTTATCGTGGCGACCTGAATCTTGCCGCAACGCTCTACGCCGAGTCGCTGCAAGCCGGAGCGAAAACAGGTGATATGCAGTTAATTCTGCGGACCAAGATAAGTATGGCAAAGCTGGCGGTCCGCCAAGGCAAATATTTCGCAGCGCTGACCACGCTACGCGGTCTGGGCGAGGAAGCGGATTCCCTTAGCTTGAAATACCTATCCGTAGTTTGCCTGGTGCTTCGCGGCGAAGCCCTGATCGGGATGAAGGACTACGCCGGAGCGCAGAAGGAGCTCCGGTCGGCCGTGCTGCGCAGCGAGAAGCTCGGCCTCCGCGTGTTGCTGGCCCAAGCGCACTACAACCTGGGTCGCGCGCTGGAACTTGCCAGGAACCAAACGGAAGCAACTGCTCAGTATCAGGAAGCCCGGCGAGCCGCCGCTGAAGTGCAGAAAGATGCACAGACCGATGCGATTACAAAACGAGCGGACCTGGCGCCAATCTTTGCGCTGAAATCCTAGCAACAGGCAAGAGAGAAAAGGGAACTGAGCGGACTGCCTCCTGTGGTGGTGCCTTTGGCAGCCATCGGTTCAAACAGCGATTTGTAACAGTTCACTTTCCAATGCCACCCAAGAGAACGAAAGGTTCGCTCAGAACGGCATTGTCAGTGACTGTCAGCAACCCCCCGCGTATTCCGGTCTTTGTCGGCTGGAACTCGGCAACCAACGAGCAGGATTGCTTCGGAGTCAGACTTGTGCCCACCTTGCAAGTGGTGGTCGAGGCAAGGGAAAAATCGCCAGTGATGCTGATGGCGTTGAGATTCAATGGTGTTGTGCCCGCGTTTGTGAGCGTGATGGTCTGCGGGCCGCTGATTGTGCCCACCGTCTGATATCCGAAAAACAGCAAGTTGCTGCTGAGCTTCGGCTTCGGATTGATGTTCTGGGCCTTCACGGGCACGGACTGCGGGCTGCCGGCAACACTGTCGGTGATCAAGATGGATGTGGACGAAGAGGATGGAGTGTTGTCCTCGCGCTCTGGCGCATAGAGGGCGGTGAGAGTGCAACTGCTCCCAGCCGCAAGAGATTTCGGACAGTGGTTGATGACGGAGTAATCGTCGTAGTCCCCGGTGCCGGTACGGCTCATGGCCACCTTGGAAATGCGGATCGGAGCGGTGCCGATGTTGGATAGCGTGATGGGCTTGAAGGAGAAGCGACCAATCGGAACCTGGCCAAAGTCCACGCTCGACGGAGAAATAACCAGAGTAGAGGAAGTGCTGGGGTCGACGGTAAGTGTGGTGCTGGTGTCTGGCACGGCCGTGAAGCTCAGATCACCCGCATAACTATACGTAATTGTGTATGGTGTCGTGGAAGCGGGTATCGTTGCGGTAGCAAATGTTGCGGTGAACGCTCCGTTCGAACCGATCGTCGCGGTCTGCGAGACGCCGTTGATGGTGATGGTCACGGTCTCGCCCGCCGCAGGATAGCTGGTGCCGCTGCCGATTACGCCAGAGAGGCTGATCGACGCAGTTCCCGCAGTGATCGTCTGCGATGTCAGCCCGCTGAATGTAGCTGTTCCCTGCACAGAGAGTGTGCCGATCGACAGGATCTGTTGTGTCCCGATGACGATTGTTGCGGTGTCCGTGTAGGTCCCGATCGACGAGTGCGCACTCTCTACTCCGATCGTGAAACTCTGGCTCGCGCTGATCGTCCCGAATGCGCAACTCAGTACCTGACTGCCCACCGCACCGGTTATCGCGCATGTCCCCGGACCCGTGTACGCCGGACTGATCGTCCAGTTCACGTTTGTGCCCGCCGGCAGAATGTCTGTCAGCGTCGCTCCCGTTACCGGACCTGCCGCGCTGTCCGTGATCGTAATCGTGAATCCGATCGGGTTGCCCGGCGTCACTGATGTGGCTACCGGCCTTTCCGTAACCGTCAGGTTGCCCACATTCGCTGGCGGGAACGCCACCACCACATCGTTCAACTGCTTTGTGCGGCCGGTAATGCCGGGGTCCACTCCCTTGCCGGGGAGGTAGGCCGTCGTGATGTCGAATTCGAACTGGCAGTAAATCGGTGGGTTCGTCGCTGTTGGCGGATTTCCAACCAGCATCGGCGTCGTGCAGTCGCTGCCGTACGGCGAAGTCACAGACACAGCGTAGTCCGGATCGTCGTAGAGCTGTGGTGTGCTTCCCGTGTACGGCGCGGGTGGCACAAACGTCCCGTTGTTCCAGGTTACCTGCCAATCGACAGGCCCCACGTAGTCCGCGGGATTCGGTTCCGTGCCTGGCGTTCCCGAGAACACCTGGTAGTGCACGCAGTTGCCGTTCGCGTACGGTACGCACAGCGGCACAACTTCGCCATTCGTAGTGGTCTGGTAGGTGAAATAGGTCACGAACCGGCAGGCAAAGTTCGTCGCAGGCGTGCCGCCGGTCGGACAGATGCCGTTGTCCATCGAGGGCGGTAGCTCCGTCGCCTGCACCGTGAGTGTGAACGGCGTTATCACCTCGCCAATGGTCAGTGCCACCGCATGCGCGTTCGGCGCTGTGCACGGATTGGTCGGGCTGGGCGAAGGATTCCCCGGGCAGTCGTAGGTGGCCATGCCGGTGGAAGCGATGCCCGGATTAAACGTCAAACTGATCTGTTGCGGCGGTGGCGCGAAGGATGCCGTCACCGACTGCGCAGCCGTCATGGTCACAACGCAAGTGGTGGTGCCACTGCACGCGCCGCCCCACGCTGCAAACGTGCTCGGACTGAACGGTGTGGCCGTGAGCGTCACCGCGGTGCCGGACGCATAGTCCCCTGTGCAAGTTCCGCTCTGCACTCCCGCCGTGTTCACGCAGTTGATCACGCCAGTATTGTCTGCGACCGTGCCATTGCCAGTACCAATATCAGTGACGGCGAGCGTATACGTTGGGATTACAACGGGATTCACGGTAAGCGTGGTGCTGTTGTCCGTTGCACTCGTAAACGTGGCGTCACCTGCGAAGTTGTAGGTAATCGTATAAGGCGTCGTCGATGCGAGAATCGTGTTCGTCGCAAAGGTGAGGGTGAATCCGCCGCCGGTTCCGATCGCCGCGCCGTGGGTGATGCCATCGATGGTAATGAGGACAACTTCGCCAGCGGTTGGGAACGTATTTCCATTCTTGATCACGCCAGCAAGGGTGATCGAAGCCGCGCCGGCGGTGATCGTTTGCGATGCCGTCAACCCGCTGAACGTCGACACCGTCGAGCCGGTTCCCACGCCGGACAATGGCGCGCTCTGCGTGTAACTCGCCAATCCATTCGTGTTCGTGATGGTGATCAGTGCCGTCAACGAGCCTGTGGTCGCCGGGGCAAACGTGGATAGCAAGGTGCAACTGGCTCCCGACCCCAGCGTCGTCCCACAGCCGTTGGTCAACGTGAAATTGGCAGTTGAGGGTCCGGTCAATGCAATGCTTGTGAGCGTCACCGGCTTCGTCCCGGGATTCGTCACTGTGATCGATTGCGCCGTGCTGACCGTCCCGCTGATGTGCGACCCGAAGATCAAGTTCGGCGGCGTTAAGGTCAGGACTGTCGCTGCTGAAGGTGCCGGCGGGTTGGCGATCGCGAATCCAAATGGCGCCGTTATTGGGATGGTTGTGGTTTCCAGTGTATCCGTCGACGTCTGAATCAGGTTGATCAGCTCCGATTTCGTGCTGGCCACATACGCGGCCGTGCCATCCGGCGAGACAATCACCGATTGCGGCGCCGTCCCCACAGTGATCGTCGATGTAACCGTGTTGGACGCTGTGCTGATTATCGACACCGTGTTACTCGAGGCGTTTACCACGTACAATTTCGTCCCGTTGGGAGTGATTGCTGATTCGTACGGCGTGGTCCCTACCGCAACGCTCGCAATCTCCGTGTTCCCTGGTATGGAGATCGCTGTCATGCTTCCCGCCCCAGTGGTCTGGCATCCCTGCAGGAAATATCCCACCGTTCCGGTGGGGTTGAAGGTGGGCCCGCTGACACAACCCGTGGCGCCTTGGCCTGTGAGTGCCGTCAAGGTAATCGTGGACGCCAGCGTATTTGTGCTGGTGCTGATTACCGCCACGCGCCCGTCGATGGCGCTGGCCGCGTATACAAGAGATCCGTCCGGAGTGACCGCAATCCAGTCCGTCGAGAAACCAACGGGGATCGACTGGGTGAACGCATTGGTGGCCACATTGAAGACGGAAACATTATTGTCCCCATACTCCGCCACATAGCCAAACTGTCCATTCGGGGTGATAGCAACCGCAGTGGCGCCCGGGCCGACCGGAATCGTGGTCACCAGCGTGTTCGTCGTTGAGTCGACCACATCGATAAGATTATTTGTATAGTCCGCCACGTAGACCCGGGTCTGATCTGGCGTGATGCCCAGCGGCTCATTGAACGTCGTAATTGGGATCGATTTCACCACCGCGTTCGTGGACGTATTCACCGCATCCAGGCAGCAGTTCGCTGTGCTTACGCTTCCCACATACAGGTTCGCTGGAGTCGCTGTAACCGTCAGCGTTGTGGAGCCGCTGATTGCTCCGGAGGCTGCGGCGATCGTTGCGGTTCCAGAGGCCACGCCTGTAGCTTGGCCGGCGGCCGTTGTAACGTTGCTCACCGTGGCAGTGGGAGCGGAGGAAGTCGTCCACAGCGCCGTTGCGGTGAGATTCTGCGTGGTGCCGTTCGAATAGTTGCCGATCGCGATGAACTGTACTATGCCACCAACCGCAACCGAAGGATTCGCCGGGATCACCGTTATGGAGACCAATATGGGTGGTGCTGCCGTGACCGTGAGGGTCGTCGAACCAACAATGTTCCCGTCGGAAGCCGAAATGCCCGAAGTGCCGGTGGCCACACCCGTGGCAAGTCCGGTCGTGCTGATCGTGGCCACACTCGTAGTGAGGGAATTCCATGTCGCATTCGTCAAAACCGCCGTGCTGCCATCCGAATACGTCCCCGTTGCCGTGAATTGAATCGTCTGGCCTTGAGTTACGCTCGCCGGATTCGGAGTCACCGCAATTGACGACAACGTTGCCGGGGTCACGGTCAAGGCGGCAGTGCCATCGATGTTCCCGGAAACAGCGGTGATCGTAGCTGTGCCGAGGCCCCTTGCTGTCGCCAAACCGGTGGCTCCTATCGTTGCGACGGTTAGATTCGATGAACTCCACGTCGCGGTTGTCGTCAGGTTTTGGATGCTTCCATCGCTGTAGGTGCCGGTCGCTGTATATTGCTGCGTG
>JBAVNY010000482.1:0-1785 GCA_049691535.1 Candidatus Acidiferrum sp. | reverse complement strand
GTATATGTTTTCATATGATGAATTCAATTTTCATTTTCATCTGATCAGGTACTTTTTGAGGAGTGCCCAAAAGCGAGAATACAACATCGCCTCATTGCAGCGCGGCCTTCGTATGCTGCAACTCATCGGCCAGGCCGGGAGAGGCGTCCCCGCGTCGGAGATCGCTAAGCTTTCCGGTCTACCGGTGAGCACCGTTCACCGCTTTCTGGTCAATTTGGAAGCAGGGGGATTCCTTACCAAGGACGAACACAGCAACTATCACCTTGGAGTGGCTTGTGTTTCTCTTGGTCAAGCCGCTCGGGAACAGTTGGATGTTCGAAAGGTTAGCCTACCTCACCTGGAGCAGTTGAATCACAGCACCCGCGAAACCGTTCATCTTACGGTCCGCCACAAACTCACCGCCGTCTATATCGAAAAGTTAGACTCCCCCGAACCCTTGCGGATTCACTCGCGAATTGGCGCCAGTGTTCCACTCTATTGCACCGGCGTAGGGAAGGTGATGCTGGCCTATCTGGGCGACGAAGAGTTGGCGACAGTTGTAAATCAATTGGAGCTGCGACGCTTCACGGAGAATACCGTGGGCAGCATTCAGGAATTGCAAACACAACTCGCGCGAGTAAGAAAAGATGGCTTTGCCTGCGATATGGAGGAGCACGAACCACATATCCGCTGCATTGCGGCGCCGATATGGGACCCTACTGGCGCGGTAAACGCCAGCCTTAGCGTGACCGGCCCGGCCGTTCGTATGTCCACGGCTCGACTGCGGGAAATTGCGCCGCTGGTGCGTGAGGCGGGATTAAAAATCTCTCGCGATCTCGGATTCAGTGCGACTGCGACTCGCCCAGCTTCTGCGGCGCGGCCAACGGTACCACGCGGATCCACGGTGCGAACCGCCCGTCCCGCGTTGCGCGCCAAGATCGCCGCAAAATAACTATTTTTTTGATTGATAGCAAGACGCCCGAACTACACACAAGGAGATGTGAAGCGCTCATGGGTCGGAGAGGGCACTTGTTTGCACCGGCGATCTTGTTTGGGTGCTTGGCATTGCCGGGAAACCTTGCTCCGTCAGAGCAAAATTCAGTTGTCGTCAACATTGATGTCCAGCCGGAAAAATTGTTGGGCCAACCCGCGGGCGCGAATTGGCTCTCGTACAACGGAGACTACACCGGCAGGCGCTTCAGTTCGATGAATCAGATTAACAAGACCAATGTAGGGCAGTTGCGCGCTAGCTGGGTGTTTCATGCGCCAAATTCGAGCGCACTGGAAGTCACTCCCGTCGTCTACGAAGGAATGATGTTCGTCACGTCGGCAAACGACGCGTATGCCCTCGACGCTGAGGCGGGACGCATCGTGTGGCACTATGCGCGTCCGGTGACCCAGGACTTGATTGATGACGCGGCCGAACACCACAACCGCGGGGTTGCCCTTTGGCACTCTCGCGTATACATGGAAACCGACAATGCCCATCTGCTGTGCCTCGATGCGCGTTCCGGCAATTTGCTTTGGGACGTTGCCTACACGGATGGCAACAAAAATTACGGCGCCACCAGCGCGCCCTTGCTGGTGAAAGACAAAGTCATTGTGGGGACATCCGGCGGCGATGATGGCGTTCGCGGGTTTGTTTCCGCCTACGATGCCCAGTCAGGAAAATTGGCTTGGCGCTTTTGGACCATCCCCGGTCCCGGCGAACCGGGATCGGAAAGTTGGCCTGGCACCGCGTACATCCACGGTGGCGGCACCACCTGGATGCCCGGCACATTCGATGCTGAATTGAATACACTGTTC
>JBAVNY010000481.1:0-21480 GCA_049691535.1 Candidatus Acidiferrum sp. | reverse complement strand
GATTTGTGGATGAGGATGGGATCGACGGGGGATTTCTCACTCCGCGGACTGCGTTCGGAATGACGGGTTACGGGCTGGGCGGCGCGATGTTCGAGGTCATTTACGAGGAAGCGTTAGAGGAGGGTTTGGATGGCTTCGAGGATCACATCGTGGACGCGGTGGAGGTCGTCGGGGGAGATTACGTACGGGGGCAGGACGTAGACGACGTTGCCTAGAGGGCGGAGAAGGACGCTGCGATCGAGGAAGAAGTTGTAGAGTTTGGGGCGGAGGGAGGAGAGATAGCCGGGATCGTCGACGCGGAGTTCGAGAGCGGCAACGGTGCCGATTTGGCGCGTGTCGCCGACCTGGTGGAAGCTGCGGAGATGCGCGAGGCGTTCGACGTGGATGCGAGTGATGGTGGAGATGCGATCGAAGACCGGCTCGTCGTCGAAAATCTGAAGACTGGCGTTAGCGGCGGCACAGGCCAGCGCGTTCCCGGTGTAAGAATGGCCGTGATAGAAAGTGTGGAGGCGATTTTCGCTGCGGAAGGCGGCCTCGACGCGGTCGGTGCAGAGGGTGACGCCCATGGTGAGGAATCCACCGGTGATGCCTTTGGAAACGCACATTAAATCGGGAACGATGTTGGCGAGATCGCTGGCAAACATTTTGCCAGTGCGGCCAAAGCCGGTGAGGACTTCGTCGGCAATGAGGAGAACGTCGTGACGAGTGCAGAGGGCGCGGACTATTTGCAGGAATTCGACGGGATGGATGATCATGCCGCCAGCGCCTTGGAGGAGAGGCTCGACAATCACGGCGGCGATTTGATCGCCGCGTTCAGCCAGGAGCTGTTCGAGTTGCTGGACGCACTCGATGTGGCAGGTCTCGCGCTTCAGGCCGACCGGACAGCGATAGCAGTAGGCGGAATGCACGCGATGTACGGGATGACGCATGGAGCGAAAAGGCTCGGTGAAGGGCGATTCGTCGCTGACCGACATGGCGCCGGCCGTGTCGCCGTGATAGCCGTGCGAGAGCGCGACGATTTCGCGTTTTTCGGGACGGGCGAGGTTCTGGAAGTACTGGACAGCGAGTTTTAGGGCGACTTCGACGGCAGTGGAGCCGTCATCGGAGAAGAAAAGATGAGTGAGATCGGGAGCGAGCCATTTGCGGAGGCGAGTGGCGAGTTCTTCGGCGGCATCTTGCGTGAAGCCGGCAAGAATGACGTGTTCGAGTTTGCGAGCCTGTTCGGCGATGGCGGCTGCGATACGGGGATTGGCGTGGCCGTGGAGATTAACCCACCAGGAGGAGATAGCGTCGATAATTTTGCGGCCGTCGGCGGTGTGGAGGTAGACGCCTTCGGCGCGGGTGACACGGATGGGAGAAGGATCGAGGAGTGAGTTGGTGAAGGGGTGCCAGATGCGCAGCGGAGCGCTCATTGCGAAAATGCGGAGCGATCGAAGTGATTCAGGAAGACTTGCATGAGAGCGGTGCGATGAAGATTGGGGAGGCGGGGAATTTCGCCGATGACGCGGACATGGCCAAATTTTTCGACGGTGTCGCGATTTTCGCGATTCTGATCGCCGATTAACACGACGCCATGCACAGGGAGTTCGGCTGCGTGAAGGGCGGCGAGAGTGAGTAGCGTGTGATTGATGGTGCCGACACCGCTGCGCGCGGCAAGAATTACCGGCAATTTAAATTTAACCATCATGTCGAGCATGAACTGTTTGCCGTTGATGGGAACGAGGACGCCGCCGGCTCCTTCGACGATGAGCCAATCGTTGGAGAGGCTGGGCGGAAGATTGATCCGGCCAAGATCGATTTCGACGCCGGCCCACCGTGCAGCAAGATCGGGAGAGACCGGCGGAACAAATTTGTAGACTTCGTCGAGAGTGCGATCGGTGCCAATGCCGGCGAGGCGCATGACGGTGACGCGATCGGAGCCTTCGAGTGTGCCGGTCTGGATGGGCTTCCAGTAGACGGCATCAAGAGCAGCGCAGAGCAACGCGGAAAGCGTGGTCTTGCCGACACCGGTGTCGGTGCCGGTGATGAAAAAGTGACGCCTCATGCGTGTCTCGCGATTGCCGGCAGTTGCTGAGCGGAGTGCCAGGCGAAGAGGGATTGGGTTAAGCGATGCAATTCGTCTTCGGAAATGAGAGTGGTGAGCGAAAGGCGTAGGCGAGAGCTGCCATCGGGAACGGTGGGAGGACGAATGGCGCGTACCGAGAAACCGTCACGCTGAAGATGGTCTGCGGCGGAGAGTGCAGCGTCATTGGTGCCGAGTACCACGGGAATGATCTGGCTGGCGCTGGCGGCCACCTCAAAATCAGCGGCGCGCAGAGTTTTGCAGAAGCGAGAGGCACGATCGAGGAGCGAGCGGCGGTCCGCATCCATGGTGGCGGAAATTTCGAGAGCAGCGGCGATTTGCTGAGCGAAGTAGGGCGGAAGCGCGGTGCTGAAGATAAAGGTGCGGGCGTGATTGATGAGGTGCTGCTTCAATTCCACCGGGCCGCAGACGAACGCTCCGGCACAGGCGAGAGCTTTGCCACAGGTGTGAACACTGGCGAGTAGCTGGTCGTGGATCCCGGCTTGTACGGCGAGGCCGCGGCCTGCTGGACCATGAACGGCGGTGGCGTGGGCTTCATCGACGATAAGCGCGGCGCCATATTTTTCGGCGAGGGCAGCGATTTGCGGAAGCGGAGCGACATCGCCATCCATGCTGAAGACTGTTTCGGTGACAACGAGGCGACGCCACGGTGCGCCGGCTTCCTGACGAAGAGCGGTTTCCAGAAAGTTGAGATCAAGATGCGGGTAGATGATTTTGCGCGCGCCGGATAAGCGGATGCCGTCGATGAGGCTGGCGTGGTTCAGCGCGTCGGAATAGACGGAGTCATCTTTGGTGAGGAGCGAGGAGAGAAGGCCAATGTTGGCGGCGTAACCACTGCCGAAGAAAAGAGCGGACTGGGTGCCGGCGAAAGCGGCGAAAGTAGACTCGAGGTTGTGCCAATCTTCAGTTTGACCGGAGAGCAGGCGCGAGCCAGTGCCGCCTACTCGGGAAGAATTTTGCACGGCTTGGACGGCCGCGGCGTGGAGTGAGGGATGCTGCGACAGGCCGAGATAATCATTGGAGCAGAAGTTGACGCCATGAATCTGGGCGAGCGAGCGCAACTGATGGCGGTCTTTGAGGGCGCGCAGACCTTTCGCCAGGCTGGCCTTCCACGTGGATAGAACGTCAGACGGCATGCGACTCGAGAGGTTTCAGGCCCAGAGTCTGCAGGAGTTGCTCGTCTTCATCTGGGCCGGGATTGGGAGTAGTAAGAAGTTTTTCGCCAACGAAAATGGAGTTGCCACCTGCCAGGAAGCAGAGGGTGACTGCTTCCGGGGAAAGCTGTTTGCGTCCTGCGGCGAGGCGAACGCGCGAGGCGGGCATCAAGATGCGGGCGGTGGCGATGGCGCGCACCATTTCGAGAGGATCGAGAGCGGGCACGGAAGCCAGCGGAGTGCCTTCAACGCGCACCAGCATGTTGATGGGAACGCTTTCCGGGTGGGGATTGAGAGTGGCCAGTTGCTGCAAAAGGCCGACACGATCGCTTTCTTTTTCGCCCATGCCGAGAATTCCGCCACAGCAGACGGTGATGCCCGCTCTGCGGACGGCGGCGAGAGTGCGAAGGCGCTCTTCGTAAACACGCGTGGTGATAATCGAGCCATAGAATTCAGGCGAGGTATCGAGATTGTGGTTGTAGGCGTTGAGTCCGGCTTCTTTCAGGCGGACGGCTTGGGCATCGGTGAGCATGCCGAGGGTGCAGCAGACTTCCATGCCGAGAGAGGAGACGCCACGAACCATTTCCAGAACCTTGTCGAATTCCCTGCCCTGTGGAGCTTCGCGCCAGGCAGCACCCATGCAGAAACGAGTGACACCACGAGCAACGGCATCGCGGGCTACGCCAATGACGTGTCGTGGATCGAGAAGACCTTGGCGCTCAACGTCGGCGTCATAGTGGGCGCTCTGCGGGCAGTAGGCGCAATCTTCGGGGCAGCCACCGGTTTTAATGGAGATGAGTTGGCAGGTTTGTACGCGATCGGGAGCGTGATTTTGGCGGTGTACCGTTTGAGCGCGGAAAACCAGATCGGGAAGTGGCGTGTGGTAGATGGCATCCACTTCGGGCCGAGTCCAATCGTGTTTCAGCAAGTGCGGTGAGACCTTGTGCGGCGCTAAGGCGCTCGATTCATTCATCTTCTGGGTCGCCTGACGAAATACGAAAGTAAGTCAATGTTAGCACTACATACTAACACTGGTGTGGAGCGGAAAGCATTTTGGAAAATAAAAATTTGCGGGGTTGGGCAAGTGAATGCAGGGGAGAAAGAGGTGAGCGGAGGATAAGAGAGAGTATGGTGAAAGGTTTGACCGACCATTAGCGAAATGTTATAAATCGGTATTCCTATCGACCCTTTGAGTCGGCATGATAGGGGTTGTGCCGAAGTGGATCTGACCCGCCCAGGGTCTGAGGGCGTGCCAACAAAGGGCTGAACAGTTTTCCCGTCCTGTATGAATTACGGGAGTCTTTCCGGAGAACGGAGAGTCGCTCCTCCCGACGCGGGTGAATGGTCGTAAGGAGTATTCACCGCTCCTGTGCCGGGACGGAATGGTGTGTGGGCTTAAGTCGAGAATGCCAGAGCGCGATTGATCGTTCCAAATCGCCGGGGCAAAAACGGACGAAGTGATTCCTCTTGGAGGTCTTTCCATGTGCAATACGGTGAAAGCTGCCTGCGCGAGTGTGGGCAGTTTTACGAGACGAATTTCTGGCGGGGCGCTGTTGCTGCTGCTGAGCGCCGGCACGCTGCTGGCGAAACCCTCGGACGAAGCGGTGGGCGGAGAGGCAGGGCTGAAGCTGCCGGATTTGTCGTCTGTGAATTTTCTGGGAGGAATCGACGGGCACAAGTTGCTGATGTACGGAATTTTGATTTGCGTGTTCGGGCTGCTATTTGGGATGACGATTTTTAACCGGCTGAAGAACATGCCGGTGCACCGGTCGATGCGGGAAATTTCGGAGCTGATTTATGAGACCTGCAAGACGTACCTGGTGACGCAGGGAAAATTTTTACTGCTGCTGTGGGTATTTATCGCGGTAGTGATCTGCTTGTACTTCGGGTGGCTCTCTCCGGTGCCCAACAAGCCGGTGATGCTGACGCTGCCGATTATTTTGCTGTTCAGCCTGGTGGGGATTGCGGGCAGCTACGGAGTGGCGTGGTTTGGAATTCGCGTGAATACGTTCGCGAATTCGCGCACGGCGTTTGCCAGTTTGCGCGGGAAGCCCTATCCGATTTATCACACGCCGCTGGAAGCGGGTATGAGCATCGGAATGATGCTGATCAGCGTGGAATTGCTGATGATGCTATTTATTTTGCTTTTCATTCCGGGGGATTACGCCGGGCCGTGCTTTATCGGATTTGCGATTGGCGAGTCACTGGGCGCTGCGGCGCTGCGAATTGCAGGCGGCATTTTCACGAAGATCGCGGACATCGGGTCGGACTTGATGAAGATTGTGTTCAAGATCAAGGAAGACGATGCGCGGAACCCAGGAGTGATTGCGGATTGCACGGGAGACAATGCGGGCGATTCGGTGGGTCCCAGCGCAGACGGGTTCGAGACATATGGCGTGACCGGCGTGGCGTTGATCACGTTTATTTTGTTGGCGATCAGCCCGGGACATTTTCTGCCGGCGGGCGTGACGATGCAGACCGCGTCGAGCGCGATGATCGATCGCGCAACTACGTTGGCGAGTACGGTGCAGGTGCAACTGCTGGTGTGGATCTTCATCATGCGCATCATGATGCTAATTGCCAGCGCGGGCGCGTACTTCATAAACGGGATTATCGCCAAGGCGCGATACGGCAACGCGGACAAGATGAATTACGAGGCGCCACTGACGTCGTTGGTGTGGATCACGTCGTTCGTATCGATTGCGCTGACGTATTTGGTTTCCTCGCAGATCGTCCCGTCGTTGAATGGCGATAGTTCGCTCTGGTGGAAGCTGGCGACGATTATTTCTTGCGGAACGCTGGCGGGGGCGCTGATTCCCGAGTTGGTTAAGGTGTTCACGTCGACGGAATCGCGTCACGTAAAGGAAGTGGTGAGCTCGGCGGAAGAAGGCGGAGCATCGCTGGGAATCTTGTCGGGCTTCGTGGCTGGCAATTTTTCGGCATATTACATCGGGCTGGCCATGGTGCTGCTGATGTCGGTGGGCTACCTGATCAGCAATCTGGGGTTGGGAAACTTGATGATCGCCGCGCCGGTGTTTGCGTTTGGATTGGTGGCGTTCGGATTTTTGGGCATGGGCCCGGTAACGATCGCGGTGGATTCGTATGGGCCGGTGACGGACAACGCGCAATCGGTGTACGAACTGTCGTTGATTGAACAGGTGCCGAACATCCGGGCGGAGTTGAAGAAGGACTACAACATCGACGTGAACTTCGAAGTTGCCAAGGAAATGCTGGAGGCTAATGACGGAGCAGGAAACACGTTCAAAGCGACGGCCAAGCCGGTGCTGATTGGCACGGCGGTGGTGGGCGCGACCACGATGATTTTCTCGATCATCATGGGACTGACGCACGGCCTAACCGTGGACGTGAACAAGCTGTCGCTGCTGCATGCACCGTTTGTGCTTGGCTTGATCACTGGCGGAGCGATGATTTACTGGTTCACCGGCGCTTCGACGCAAGCGGTGACGACCGGGGCGTATCGCGCGGTGGAATTCATCAAGGCGAATATCAAGCTGGAAGGCGTGACCAAGGCGAGCGTTGCCGACAGCAAAAAAGTGGTGGAGATCTGCACCAAGTATGCGCAAAAGGGCATGTTGAATATTTTTATTGCGGTGTTCTTTGCCACGCTGGCGTTCGCGTTTCTGGAACCCTTCTTCTTCATCGGGTATTTGTTCTCGATCGCGATTTTCGGCTTGTACCAGGCGATTTTTATGGCCAATGCCGGCGGCGCTTGGGACAACGCGAAGAAGATTGTGGAAGTGGAATTGAAGCAGAAGGGCACGCCGCTGCATGATGCGACGGTGATTGGCGACACGGTGGGCGATCCGTTTAAGGATACGTCTTCGGTGGCGCTGAATCCGGTCATCAAGTTCACCACGTTGTTTGGATTGCTGGCGGTGGAACTGGCGGTGCAGTTGACGGCGACACAGGGAGACAACTTGACGCACATTTTGTCGGCAGCGTTCTTTGTGGTGTCGTTTGTGTTCGTGTACCGGTCGTTCTATGGAATGAGGATTCGCGGGTCGGCGGCGAACTGAGAGGAATTCTCAGCCAGAAATATTCTGTGATGCATAGGATTCAAAGGGGCGGCGCGGTTTCCGCCCTTTTTGTTTTGGCCCGAGGCGCAGTGATATAGACTCTGGCGTTCAGGTGGTTGGTACAGAAGGAGGCTATGTGAGCGACGTATCGGATAAGACTAGCAGCCAGAAGACGTCGATTGCGCCGATGCTATCGGTGAGGCGCGGGGCGCAGGCGGTGGAATTTTATAAGGAGGCGTTTGGGGCAAAGGAATTGTTTCGCATCGAAGCTCCGGATGGAGCGGTGGTGGCGCGACTGGGATTTGGAGGGGCGGAGTTTTGGGTGGCGGATGAATCGCCGGAGCATTTCAATTTCAGTCCGGAGTCGTTGGGCGGAGGGACCGTGCGGATGGTGATGGTAGTGGATGATCCGGATGCGGCGTTTGCACGAGCAGTGAAGGCGGGGGCGAAGGAGATTTGGCCGGTGCGTGAGGATTATGGATGGAGGCTGGGAAGAGTTGTGGATCCGTTTGGGCATCATTGGGAGATTGGGAAGCCGTTGGAGGGTTGAGTTTGCGGAGTTGTGGGAGATGAACCCAAGAGCCGGCAAGATGCCGGGGCTACAGAGTCGACAGCGCGAGAGATTGCTTGTGGCGGAAATCGAAGAGGGATTCCTCGCTGCGAGGACTTCGTTCGGAATGACGTGTTGCCTTACAGATTGATTCAAGGCGGGTTTAAAGGGTGAGTATCGGGCGAGGCCGATGGCATATGACCCAGGAGCCGGCAGGATGCCGGCGCTACAACGTCAACGGCGCGCCGAGTCCGAGCCGTATCGAGGCGTGGTTAGGTACGGATTAGGTTTAGTTGGGGTTTTAGTTTGGGGTCGAAACCGGGGAAGACTGGGGCCAGGTCTTTGACGCCGAGGTGGCGAGTCAGGATTTCGCTGACGACCGTGCGGAAGTCGGTGGTGAGAGCGAGATCGCGACCTTCGTTTAGTTGGTGATCGTCGAGGCCGGGCCACTTGCCGTAGACGTGGCCGCCTTTGACGTCGCCGCCCATGACGAACATGCAGTTGGCGTGACCGTGGTCGGTGCCACGATTGCCGTTTTCTTTTGCGGTGCGGCCGAATTCGCTCATGGTGACGACAACGATGTCGGCCATGCGGTCGCCCATATCCTGATGGAACGCGGCGAGCGACTGGCCAAGATCTTTTAGCAAGTTGGATAGTTGGCCTTGCGCGCCACCTTCGTTGACGTGATTGTCCCAGCCGCCGCAATCGACAAACAAAACTTCCACGCCGATGTTGGCTTTGAGCATGACGCCAATTTGTTGCAGGCGCTGGCCGAGCGGGCTCTTGGGATAATCGGCGCCATTGTCCGGCGGAAATTTGTTCATATCGATTTTGCGAAGAGTGTCGATAGCTTCGAAGGTCTCCGTGCCGGTGCCGTGCAGGGCGTGATCGACGGATTGCGCATACATCGCTTCGAAGCCGCCTTCAACGACATTGGACATCGCGGCGGATTGCGGCTGTACTTTGAACTGGCGCAGATCGGGAAGCGCGATGGCCGCGGTGCTGCCCTGCAACATGCGCGGGAGATTGGTGCCCATAGCGACGGCTCGAAAAGGCGAGGCATTTTGTTCGGGAATGGTGCCGAGGGCGCGATCGAGCCAGCCATCTTCCGTAGCTTTGATGCCGGGCGTGCCGGACTCCATATAATCCTGGGCATCGAAATGGGAGCGAGTGGGATCGGGCGAGCCGGCAGCGTGAACGATTGCCAAATGATTGCTGGCGAAGAGCGGCGCAAGTGGGGCAAGCGAAGGATGCAGACCGAAGAAGCCGTCGAGATCGACAACGGTGTTGCTATCACCGCGGCGGGGTTGCGGAATCGCGATGCTGGGGCGCATGCGGTAGTAATTAGGCTCAGCGAAAGGCACAACGATGTTGAGTCCATCGGCGGCGCCGCGCTGGAAGAGGACGACGAGTTGCTTCTTCCCTGCTGAAGGCGTGGAGGCAATGGCGCGCTGCAAGAAAGCGGGAACGGTGCTGAAGCCGACCATGGCGATGCCGCCCTGCTTCATGAAATAGCGGCGGGAAAATTTCGCGGGACGCACACCTTCGCAACATTTATCGCTCATAAGGACCTCGTATTCATCTTCACGCGCAGTTTCATCTGCGTTGAAATTCCGGAGCACCGAGAACCAGACCGGTGACCACGCCGAGATCGACCTGGCGAACGGGATCGTCGAGCTTGGCTTGAATGACTTGCGGATTCTCAATTTGCTTTTGCAACGTTTCGACGGTGCCTGCGGCGGCTTGCCCACCGAGAAAGACTTGTACCGCGCGATCGAGCGCGGATTTCGGATCGTTGCCGGAATCACTACCGAGGAGCGCGGTGACATCGCTGCGCGAGCCGCGGACCTTGTTGCCGGCGAGGGCGAGCGAGAAATTCAGGCGATTGAGGAGCGCGCCGGTGTTCACCCAGGTGTCGGCCTTATCGGAGTATCCGGTGGGCGGCTGACATTGATAGAGCGGCTCGCCGATGCGGCCAGACCATTGCACGAGGGGCATGGCGGTGTCGACATCGGTGCCAAGGGCGCGGACGGAGCTGACGACAAGTTCGAAAGGTGTTTTGACCTTGGCGCGATAGGCGTCGCGCGACCAGAATTCCGGGGAATAGATCATGGTGTGGAGAACTTCGCGAATGTCTCCGTCACTTTTCAAGAAAGACTTGGACATGCGATCGACGAGAGCGGGCGGCGGATTGTCGGAGACGAAGCGGCGGGCCAGCTTGGTGGAAATGAATTTGGCGGTGTTGGGATTTTTGGTGAGCAGTTCGATGACTTGCTCGCCATCCTTGATGCCGCCGGCGTGGATCTTCTTGCCCAGAACGAGTTTCGGGTCAGGATCGTGGAGTTTTTCGTCGAATTTGAATTGCGGATTTTCGCGGGGCTTGTCGATGGTCCAGCCAGTGAAGCAGCGAGCCACTTCGGTAACATCTTTTTGTTTGTAGCCGCCATCGACGCCTAGGGTGTGGAGCTCCATGAGTTCGCGGCCATAATTTTCATTGAGACCGCGCTGCTGCTGGGGCTTTTTATTTTGCGCTTGCTGCGGGCGTGGCGGTGGCGGATAGCCGTAGCGTTGTTGGCGCATCTGCTGATGCCTGGCGCGTTCCATGGCCTGACGCTCGGCAGCTTTGGGATCGGCGCTTAGAAAATTGTCGAGATAGAAAAGCATCGCCGGGCTTTTCGCGGTGTCGGTCACCAGATCTCTAAATTTGCCCAGGGCATGCGGCTGAATGACGTCGCGCTCGTAGGAGGTGAGATACCACTTCACTTCGCCTTTGCCAGCGAAAACGTTGAAGTGATTGAACCAGAAATCGTCCATGACTTGTTGGAGCTGGCGCTCGCTATAGATGGCGCGTGTCATTTTGGCCATGGCAAGTTCCTCGACGACGCGTTGCGGCCTTTTGCTGTCGTCGGAAATTCCGGGAGGAACGGCGTTGGGATCATTGCCGAGTGGATCGCGCTTGCCGGCACCGCGCGTGGCGGGATTTAGCTTCATGGGAGAAGGAGAATCGGGAACGGCGGCGGCTACCGTGGTGACGGAAGGCGACGAATTGGAATCGGCGGTGGAGTTCGACGCGGAAGCCATGGTGTTTGACTCGGAAGGAGTGGGGTTAGCCGGCGGCGCATTGTTGGGATGCATGTCGTGGGCAATTACGGCGGCAGCGGCATCACCGGGGCGAGGAGTGGAATTCAGCGGAGCGTTTTGCGCCTTCTGGTCCTGCTTAACGATTTGCTTGGGATTTGGATATTCGGCAAGGAGTTGCGACGTGGGCAGGCGCAGCGTGGGCAAATCATTCAGGCGCGCCTCGACGGCGGTGTCGTCGATGGATTTGGGATTGAGTTGCTGATCAATCCATTTCGCCAGGCCGATTTGCTTGATGCGGTCCATGTCGCCGGGGCGTGGTCCGTAAGCGAGCCGATTCAGGGCGTGTTCGATGGCTTCGTCGGTGGAGAGATCGGTAATCGGCAAACCTTTGAGGACCGGATCTTGTTTTACTTTTGTTTTTGTTGGCGTGGGAATCGCGGCGAGTGCTGGGAGATCGATCACGAAGGTTGCAACGAAACTCAGGGTCAGAACAGCGGCGAGGAGAGCCTTCGGGGTGTAAAACACCAAACCGGGTTGAACGCGAACGGGCCGGGAGCAGGCTGGCGAGTCGAGGGCTACGGGAAAGAGGCGCATATCCCTCAGATTAACCCCAGGGGCAGGCTAAAGTTGCTGGTAACAAGGGTAGGTGTTCTCTATTGATAGAGGAGCTAGAAACAACGGCAAAAACACCTGTTTTTAGGGCATTGCAGTGAGACGGTTCAGGTCTCGTGGAATGCTTAATTGCTTAGCACAAATTCGACTTCGCGCTGGGGTGCATGATTGTTGGCACCATCGGCAGCGAGCAGAACCAGGCGGTAATTGCCAGGAGCTAGATCCTGGATCTGAACTTTCAGGCCGAAGGGAACGATGGGACTGCCCTTTTGAATGAAGTCGTTCATGGGTACGGGGCCGGTGTAGAAGACTTCTTTGTTGGTGGCCTTTTCGAAGATGCGATAGGCGGCGGCGACTTTGGGAGGATTGTCGTTTTTCAGTAGCGGTTCATACAGTTCGGAATAAAGGACCAGATTGTCGGCTTTGTGGAATCTGTACGTGGCCGCGGGAGTAATCTGCATGCCCTTGAGTATGAGGGGAGTGCGATCTTCGAGGAGAGCAACGTCGACGTCGGTGGAAATCTGATCGATGCGTTGAAGATTGGTGGAGAGTAAAACGCCGCCAACGGTGAACTTGTTGCCATCAAATTCATCGATGCGCAGCGGGGTTTCGAATTTACCGAAACTGTCGCCGCCAGAACTGAGGACGACATCGAGTTTGTAGGTGCCGGGCGCGGCGTCGAATTGGTTTTGGTAGTGGTAGGGCAGCTTGGTGAAGGCTTTCCACTCATCTTTTTCGAAGTCGATGTTGAGAGTGTCGTTGAAGCGGGCGCCCACAGAACCATCTGGCTTATAAGCGATTCCGAGGACATTTACGCTGGCGTGGTACTTCCCTTTGTCTTTGTTGAAGATCAGGGAGTCGCCAGGAATTTCCATGGTTAGGTTGACACGAGCGACATTTGGTCCGGAATAAAAGTAAGGAGCCTGCATGGTGCCATGAATGGCGCCAGCCTGGGAGCCACTGGCCTGGGCCTCCATTTGCTTCTCAATCGGGCGGCCGTCGAGCGGATTGGTGGCATGCACATTGCAGTAGCCGCTGCGCGCGCGAACTTCCATGCCGCCCTTGTTGAGCTTGACCTTGATGAAATGGCAACTGCCCTCGGGCGTGGATTGCGGGACGTAACCGAGGAGGTAAAATTCGTTCTGATCAGCGGCGATGCGATTCAGGCCGCCGAGCAAATCGTTGGTGTTGTAGACGGCGAAGCCGCCCGTACCTTGAGCGAGAGCCTGAAGAACTTGCTGATTGGTCGAAGAGGAGGGCGGGATTTGCGGAAGAATGATGCGCGGCTGCGTTGCCGGATTGTTGTAGTAATTGGAATTCGCGTAGTTGACCGGGTTAGTGGTGGTTCCTCCACCGCCACCCGTTTTTCCGCCAGTGCCGGTGCCCGTACCTGTGCCGCCAGTGCCGGTGCCACCCTTGCCACCGCCCGCGCCACCTGTGCCACCCGTCCCACCTGTGCCACCACCGGGATGACCGCCACCGCCGCCCGCGCCACCACCAGCGCCGCCACCACCGGGACGTTGAGGATCAGGAAAAGCGGACGCGACATAGGATGCGGCGATGAGCTTTGGCTGGATCGCACCAGCGTGCTGGTTGGAATCGGAACTGAAAGTGCGATGCGCGTACATTGCATTGGGGTGAGAAGGAAAAATCGAGTCGGGCTGAATGTTTTTGCCGGAAGGACCTGTGGGAGCGCTAGCTACTAGTCCACGCACGTCGAGAGGATAAACCGCGACGTTGGCTTTGTTGCAGGCGTCGATGGTCGCGGTCAGTTCGGAAGTGCGTTCAGAATCCAAAGGAAAACCAGCGGAAAAAAGAATCAGCATCTTGCGGCCGGGAACAGTGCGGAGACTCTTAGCCAGGCTGCGAACGGAAAGCAGCATAGTGCGGGCGCCATAGTCGGACTCGGAGGAGCTGAAAGAGGGAAAGGCATTGTTGGAGGCGACGGTCATGGATTGCTGAGGATCGGAGGGATTGGTCTCAATGTGCGGAGCCTTGGCGCCGGAGACAGCGG
This sequence comes from Candidatus Acidiferrum sp., assembly GCA_049691535.1. GTDB lineage: Bacteria > Acidobacteriota > Terriglobia > Acidiferrales > UBA7541 > Acidiferrum. Next base: position 7,949 of record JBAVNY010000481.1, on the reverse strand, counting down.
CCTTCAAGAGTTCGGCGCTGGCCGTAAAGTTCTGTTTGATGGAGAGGACGCCGCCGAAATCGACGATGGCCATGGGGTGATCAACGCTGGCGTTGGCGTCGATGAATTTGGTGGCGGCGGCGCGAGATTGAATCTGGTCGGGCATCTCCATGGAGGAGTTGTCGAAGAACAAGACGATATAGCGCTTTTGAGGGTTGGCCTGATTGGCAGGATCGGAACCCGAAGAAAAGCTGGTGATGGATTGCTCTTTATTGTCTTCGAAAACTTTGAAGTCCTGCTGGGTAAGATTGCGGACGTACCCTTTTTTGTTGGTAACGACGGCATCGACCAAGACGATGCGCGATTCAGTACTGATCACACCGCCATTCGCCGGGGTTTGGGCGTTTGCGGCGGCAGGATTGGCGGGCTCTTGTGCGGTTAAGAAGGGCGAGCCTAGCGAGAAGACAGCAGTGAGTGCGAAAGCTCCGGCTAGAAAATTCCTGGAAGATGCGTGCCTGATTTGAATTTTCATAACGCCCCCTAAAACGGAATCGCTACCGCGCCATTACGCGCGGCCATTTGCGCGCCTTCTGAATCCCGGACAACCTGACGTACAAGATATTTGCCTGGCTTAACGTCAAAACTGGATTTGACGGTAAGGCCGGTGCGACTCAAACGATCGTAGGTCGTGTCAAGCAGCCGCATTTCCAAAACTTTCTCTCCGCCGGTAACGAAATTGCCGTTCTCGTCGAAGATGGCGGTGGCAAGAGTAAGTTGATCCAGGTTGCGGCCATCAGCTTTGCGGAAATGCATTCCTTTGACTTCGAGGCGCGACACTACACTCAGGTGTACACCCTCGTTGCCCGATTTGAAATACTGAGTTTGCAAATCGAGGGGAAGGTCGTGAATTTCGTCTTGTGAAAAGATGGCTTCCTGAATTTCGGCTTTGGCTTGCTCGGCCGGGTCGTCGACTTTCTTGGGAGCGTAGTAGCCGCGGCGAGCCTGCACGCTATATTTCTGCTTGTTGGTGAGAGTGACTTTGATGGTGTGGTAGCGGCCGTCCATCTTTTGATTTTGCGGAGAGAAGCCGAGCATGTAGGAAACCTCGGGAGCGGCGCCGGCAATTTTCATGCCGGTATCGAGGTCGTTGCTATTGTGGAAGAAGGTGCCGCCGGTGCCATTGGCGAAATCGGTGAGTACGAATTGCTGTTCGAATTGAGCACTGACGCGGTAGGAAGCTTTAAAGCCTGCAGTCTTGATCGTATCGGGATTAGGCTGCGAGATGTCGCCCATGCTATCGGGAGTGTACAGGCCGCGAGCGTCGACGGTGTTGATGACAATATTGGCGCGATTGGCACGATCAATGATGTTCATCTCTTCGAGCGTCTCGGTGGTCAGAAGAAAACCCGGGGAGACGAGGAGGAGGACGCGTTCGCCGGGTTTAACGGACAAGACACGGAGCACTTCTTCGAGATGGCGATAGGTGTAGGTATTTTCATTGTCGCCAGCGGTGAGCGCGTTGATGGCGTAGGGCTCGGCCATTTGTAACGCAACGGGTAACCTGGTTTCATCGCCGCCAAACTGACACTGAACAATTTCCTCGGCGATGACGGCGAGCGCCTGATTGTCGTGCTTGTTCTCGATCTGATCGGCCATAAAGTGAGACACGTCCGGGCATTGAGTGACACCGCTACCCATCAAAGGGTGCGGGATGATTTTGAGGAGAGTCTGTTCAAGCACCGCGCGATCGCTGGTGAAGTCCTGATTCACTTCGCCGGAGGTAGAAAAAATGCCGAGGCGGTCGGAAAGTGTCATCTGTTTGATGAAACGGCCGGCCGTGACGCGAACGACCACGGCATCGTCCATGCGCATATGTATATCGTCGAAGACCAGCGCCACAAAGCGCTCGGGCAAGGAGACGTTTTCGTCGGGCGGGGCGTTGTTTTCTTGCGCCTGGGTCTTGGCAGCGGCTTCGGCGCGCTCGCGACGGGTTTGTGGAGTCTCGATGCTGAAATTGGTGATGCCTTGGGGCTTGCCTTGATCGAAAAGCTGGAAATCTTCGCGGCGTAAATTTCCGATGGGATTGCCTTTAACGTCGCGGACGACGACGTGGACTTGGACGAGGTTGACGCGAAGTTTGAAGGTGGTGCCTGTGTCTTGCATAGAAACTTCGGTTTTGGCATCACGGGGTTTGGGAGCTTGGGAAGCGGCGGGGGACGCCGGCGCGAGAGACTGTGTTTTGTCGGCAGGCGCGGGCGACGGAGTGGAAGCAGGAGGCGGTGCGGATTGCGGAGGAGGAGACGTGGGAGCGGGTTCCTGGGCCATTGCCGTTGCAGAGAAACAAACCAGGGAAAGGGCACACAGAGCGGTCCGCGACACGAGGCGGATGAAAAAGTCGCAACAGGAGACTCTGAAGTCCATCTGTTCCCTTACCCCCAAAACGCAGCCGAACCAGAAAGATGAAACGTAAACTCGCCCAGCAGGCCGCCTCGACGCGGGTGGGAGTACTGACTATACGCCGCAGGAATTGGGGATGCAACGCACGGGGCTGCGGGACAAAGCTTCGAAATTGCGGCGGTTAATCAGCGGATTGATGCGAGGCACCGGCACGATAGCCCTCTAGCGTCCATACGTCTTGGGCTTCCACGTGGCGAAGAATATAGCGGTCGCCATTGGCGACGCGTACACGAAAAACAGTCCCGCCTGGGGTATACCAGCGATCTTCAACTTCGGCAATTTCGAGGGTTTCGGCCGGGAGCTTCAGGCGCAGAGGGCGCTCGTCGGCTTTATGGCCAGCGTAGGATTCCACCTCCACGGTTTTCATTCGCGTCTCCCGTGGCTGCAATGGTAACTAACCAGTTCGGCCGTCTGCGGCGGCGCTTTCCGCGTTCCAGGCAGCGCCGAGAAATACGATGATAGCGGAAATATTCATCCAGATGAGCAGGCCGATGACGGCGGCCAAGCCTCCATAGACCAAGCTGTAGGGGACGCGGCGAACATAGAAGCCGAAGATCACGTTGACCAGCCACCAAAGGAGCGTGGCGAGCATGGCACCGGGCAGGACATGGCGGAGACGCCGTTCCTTGGGGCGAGCCACCCAGTAGATGACGGTGAGCGCCAGCATCGCGAGGATCATGGCAGCGATCGGGAAAAAGACCAACCAAACAACATGGATGGGGAGCTGCTTGCCAAATTCGTCGGTCATCCAGTGGCGGAGTGGCCTGCCAAATACGCCGAGAATGCCGGCGGCCAAAATCGGTGCCATGGTGATGAGCAGAAGCAAGAGGCCACGCAACTGGCGGCGGATGAATCCCTGGTGCTCTTCTTCGCCATAGATAAGGTGAATGCCTTTGGTGAGAAGCTTCATGACCTGGGAGCCACCGAGCAGCGTGCCCCCCCAGCCGAGAATGGCGAACTTCCAGGCGTCTGGGCCACGGCGACCTAGAAAATCGGAAACGATGGACTGACTGCCGGGTGGAAGGAATTGAGTGAAATCACGGATGGCGTCGAGGAGGGCGGTGCGGTTGCCGATCCAACTGGTGGCAAAGCCCACGGCGAGGAGCAGGGTGGGAAAGAAGGCCAGGAAAACGTTGAAGGCAATGGCTTGGGCAATCATGCTGCATTGCGGATAGACGCGCGCGAAAACGCGATAGATAGTCTTAAGCAGGTCTGCCCAAGTTTTCATGTTTGGCCATTATATCCATGGAACGGGGAGTTCACGAAAGCTGTTGGAGATCAAAACGGGGATGCGCCGATAATACGTTTCTACTATTGTTTGCATGGAGAAGCACGAGTAGCTTCACGGCACGCGAAACAAACCAATTTGAGGGGGATGTCTGATGAAACTGAAAATCACGGCGGTTGTGGCGGCTTTGGGAATTCTGGGTGTGGCTGGGATATTGGCGCAAACACCGAAGCAAACGGTGTCGATTAAAGGCTATGTGTTGGATTCGGCGTGCGCATTTACAAAAGATTTGAAGAAACCGATCAGCAAAGCGTGCGCAGAGTCTTGCGCGGCGGCCGGGTCGCCATTGGTGATCCTGTCGGCGGATGGTGCGGTGTACTGGCCGATTTCAGATGCCACGCCAGCGGTGGGGCAAAATGCGAAGGTACTGCCATTTGCCGGGCAGCAAGTGAATGTGACGGGAAAAGTGTATGACCGCGGCGGATCGCACGCGATCGTGATTGATAAAATCAGCGCCGCGCCGGAAACAAAATAAGTAAGTTCGAAACCTTGTGAGCACTGCCATCGCTCCGGCGCCGCCGGAACAACTGAAACGTCAATTGGGATTGGGATCTGCCGCGGCTGCGGTGGCTGGCGAAGCCATTGCGGTCGGAATATTTTTGACACCGGCGGGAATGGCAACGTCTCTCGGCTCGCCGGGGCTGCTGTTTGTGGTGTGGTTGATACTCGGCGCAATGACGGTGAGCGGCGCGCTGTGCTACGGCGAATTGGCCAGCCGGTTCCCACAATCTGGCGGAACGTATGTGTATTTGCGGGAAGCGTACGGGCCATTGGTGGCGTTTCTATATGGATGGATGTGTTTGCTGGTACTTGATCCGGGATTAGCGGCGGCGCTGGCGACCGGTACAGGTGCGTATGCGGCGTACATTTTTCATTGGTCACCGCTGGGAATTAAGGTAGCGGCGGTGAGTGTATTGTGCGCGCTATGCGCGGTGAATATTGTGAGTACTACGGCGAGCGCTAGTTTCATGCGATGGGTGACGTGGCTGAAGTTTGGCGTGCTAGCGCTGCTGGCGATTGTGCCGATCGTTTTGCGGCTGGGATCGTGGACACATTTCGAACCGTTCTGGCGGCAAAGGCCAGGCTCGATGCCGTTGGGTCCTGCGTTGGGCGGGGCGATGGTGGCGGCATTTTTTTCGTTTGGCGGGTGGTGGGACGTCAGCAAAATTGCGGGCGAGGTAAAGGATCCGGCGCGGACAATGCCACGCGCGCTGGTTCTTGGCGTGTTGGGTGTGACGGCGGTGTACATGGCGGTGAGCGCGGTGTTTTTGTACCTGGTGCCGCTGGAGAAAGTGACCTCAGACGAGACGTTCGTGGCCCAGGCGGGCGAAGTCTTATTCGGACATGCAGGCGGAAATTTTTTGGCGGCGATTGTGGTGGTGTGTGTGCTTGGGAGCCTGGCGGTGCTTACGATGGTGGCGCCGCGGGTGTACTACGCGATGGCAAAGGATGGATTGTTTTTGAAGACAGTGGCGCTGCCGCACCGGCGGTTTGGCACGCCGGCATATGCGATTGGATTGCAGGGAGCGATTGCTTCCCTGCTGGTGATCGTCGGCAATTTCCAGCAGATCATTTCGTATTTTATTTTTGTGGCGGTGCTGTTTTTGGGACTGGCGGTTGGCGGACTGTTTGTATTGCGGGGAAGAAGAGGCCGAGAAGAAACGGCGACGATGGCTTCGGGCTATCCGGTGACGCCGGTGATTTTCATTTTGTTGGTTGCGGTGCTGCTCGTGCTGTTGGCGGGACACAGTCCCATCCAGGCGGCACTGGGGTGCGTGGTGGTGCTGGCGGGCGCGCCGGTGTACTTCTATTTAAGGCGGAAAAGAGCGTAGTGTTGCGTGTGTTGAGTTTCTTGCCGCGGTGCGATCGCGGCGGCTAGTTCTGAATACCCATCTGAGTAAGGAAATAGGCGTAGTCGAAGGCGGTTTCCTTCAGGCGGTCGTAGCGACCAGAAGCGCCACCGTGACCCGCAGGGCTCATGTTGGTTTTGAGCAGCAAAATGTTGTGGTCGGTGCGCGTAGCACGCATCTTGGCGACGTACTTCGCAGGCTCCCAATACATGACCTGGCTATCGTTGAATGACGTGCGCACCAGCATGTTGGGATAGGACTTGGGCTGGATATTGTCGTAGGGCGAGTAGGACATCATGTAGTCGAAGGCTGGCTGCTCCTTGGGATTGCCCCACTCTTCGAATTCGCCAACGGTGAGCGGAAGAGATTCGTCGAGCATGGTGTTCATGACATCGACAAAAGGAACGCCAACAAGTGCAGCGTGGAAAAGATCAGGGCGCATATTCAAGACCGCGCCCATCAGCAGGCCGCCAGCACTTCGGCCTTCGATGACCAGACGATCTCTTGAGCCGTAGCCTTGGGCGACCAGATACTCGGCGGAGGCGATGAAGTCGGAGAAGGAATTTTTCTTGTGCATCATGCGGCCATCGTCGTGCCAAGCTTTGCCCAGTTCCCCGCCGCCGCGAATGTGGGCGACGGCGACCACCACGCCGCGATCGACGAGGCTGAAGAGCGTGGAATTGAAGCCGATGTCGTAGGAAATGCCGTAGGAGCCATAGCCGGTCAGGTAGACGGGACCACGGCCATCGAGTTTGGCGTTTTTCAGATGCACAACGGAAATGGGGACCTTCACGCCGTCGGAGGCTGCGGCGTAGATTTGTTCGACCTGATAGCGATTGCGATCGTACCCGCCGGGAACTTCTCTTTGTTTGAGTAAGGTAGACGTGCCCTGGGCCATGTCGTATTCGTAGACCGACGGCGGCGTGATGAAGGACTGGTAGCCGTAGCGGAATTTCGAAGTGTCGTACTCGCGATTGATATAGGAGTAGCTGACGTAGGCGGGCTCGGGAAAATCGATACGTTTGGACTTGCCGGTTTGCAAATCGGCCACGCTGAGTTGCGGCAGGCCATTCTCGCGTTCCGACATGACGTAATAATTCTTGAAGAAGTCGATGTCATCGAGCATCACGGTGGTGCGCTGCGGAACGACTTCCTGCCAGTTCTGACTGCGCGGGTCGGCGACAGGAGCTTTGACGAGCCGGAAATTGCGTCCAGTGTCGTTGACGCGAATGTAGAAAAAGTCTCCGTTGTGGTCGGGATAATATTCGACGCCTTGCTTGCGAGGTTCCATGACTTTCCATGCGGCGTTGGGCTGATCCGCGGGGATGTAGCGAACTTCGGTGGTGGTGTGACTGCCGGAAATGAGGCCGATGTAGGCTTTGCTGCGAGTTTTCGTGACGTCGACTTCGAAGCGTTCGTCTTTTTCTTCGAACACCAGATCATCGGGTCCAGCGCTGCCCGCGATGTGGCGATAGAGTCGGTACTGACGTTTGGTGACGTCATCTTCCACAGTGTAGAAAATTGTTTTGTTGTCGTTGGCCCAGGCCACGGAGCCGACACGTTCAGCGTGGTCAGGCAGAATTTTGCCCGCGCGCAAATCCTTGACCGCTAACGTGTATTGACGGAAGCCGGTGTCGTCGGTGGTGTAGGCGAGGAGGTTGCCGTCTGGGCTGACATTGTACGAGCCGAGGGACATGAAGGTGTGGCCCTTAGCGAGTTCATTGACGTCGATAACAATTTCTTCGGAAGCGTCCATGCTGCCTTTTTTGCGGCAGCGGATGCCGTACTGTTTGCCCGCTTCGGTGCGGGTGTAATAAAAGTAATCGCCTTCCTTGTAAGGAACTTCGACGTCGGTTTCCTTGATGCGGCTGAGCATTTCGTCGTAGAGCTTTTTCTGAAGAGGCTCGGTGGACTTCATGACCGCGTCGGTGTAGGCGTTTTCCGCTTCGAGGTAGGCTTTGACGTCGGGGTTTTTCTTGTCGCGCAGCCAAAAATAATTGTCGACCAGTTTGTGGCCGTTAATCTCGGTGACCTTGGGCTCTTTCTTGGCAACGGGAGGCGCGGGCTGCGATGGAGTGGTGTCAGTTTCGGCGACGGTGAAGACTGCGGCCAGAGTTATCCCGGCGGTCAGTAATAGGGCGAGTTGCATGCGGCGCATGGTCTGCGTATTCATGGAGATCCTCGCGAATGGCTTGGAAGCGGGAGCGATATTACACCAGTTTGTGGGATGTACGGCTCCGATTTGGGCCGCCAGAGGCGCGAGGAGAAAAGAGAGTGGAGTGATGACCGTGGAGGCGAAAGGGTAGGTAAGGGGGATAGAAAAGAGACGGTGGCCGAAAGACCAGTGATGAATGTCACACAGCGGTGTGCGATAT
>JBAVNY010000480.1:0-5996 GCA_049691535.1 Candidatus Acidiferrum sp. | reverse complement strand
GGCGTATCCATATACGATTCCGGCACCAACGAGGGATTCGGCACTCCGGGATTTTCTGGCGACTCACTCGGCGTCAAGCTCGCCGAAACATAATACGGATTGGGCACCGTTCCATGAATCAATGGAGGGTTCGATGTCGTCGTGATCGGAGGCCAAAACCACGGACCATAATCCCATCGTCCCATCGCGTTCGTTCCGTCTCTGTCCGCGGGATTCTGGTTCGGCATGTACACATGGGGAAACCATAATCCTCCATACCCGCTCCAATTCGCGGTATCCCAAGTTGGGTCTTCCGTCGCCAACTGTGATGGCTGTGGCACAAAAGTTTTGTCCTGGATGATCAGCGGAATTCCGTAGTGGTACGCACCGCCAAGATCCGGCAGCACTTTCTTCAATCCCGGATTAACTCCGGACACATTCGTACCGGAAATCAAATCTTCTTCGAATTGATCCCACAGCAGGTATCCCGCTGCGCTTCCCGCATAGACATTCAGCCGCGTCGTACCGTATGAGTGGTCGTGATAGAACATCAACCGCGCGCTTTGTTGGTTCGTCCAATAAAATGTTGCAACTCCGTCGCCGTCGCTTGGGTTTAGATCTGAAGGTCCCGGCGCCATGCCCGGCACGTTCTGAAAGCCAAGTCCTTTTTTGTACGGTGTGTTTTCGCCCGCAGGAGTAATCCATTGGTGGGGTGTTCCGTCGCTGATCCACGGTGTATTTCCACCGTGGAGATGAAGGGTCGCGCGATTTTGTGTATACATGGCGCCGGTCGGACCTGTGCCCGCTCCCATCGCAGTAATATCCACCGGAATAAAAAGATTTCCCGCCGAGCCCGTGCCCAGTTTGTTCACAAACTTCACGCGCACCGGCTTGTTCCGCTGGGCGAGAATCATCGGACCTAAATAGTGGTTCTTGCCGTCCGCTCCCGCTGCCATATCGCGGTACCCGCGCACCAGCGTCGTGTTCGGCAGGTCGGTGTGAAACTGCCATGTGTAATCAAACAAGCCGATCTGGTAGTAGTCCGATCCCGGATACGTCATCTCATCCGCAACTGCCAGCGGTATGTAATTACCAAGATTGTTTGCATTGCAGGACGACTTCGGATCGCATCCAGGCAATCCCAAGCCAGGCAATGAGTCCACAAACTTCCGGATTCCCGCGGTCGCTGTCCCGTTCGTCACTGTCGGAAATGGACTGTTCGCATAGTTCGGATACGGCCCAAAATAGTCCGGTGTACCGCCCGCCATCGGGATCATTTGTCGGCCAGTCCCTCCGCTTTTCGCGGTCTGCGCAGCCGTCGCCCGCTTCACCGTGGCTCGTGCCGCCGCTGCTTTTCGCTGCGCCACCGTGGTGCTTCGCAATGGCAAGGGCGCCGTTCTTTGCGCCGCTCGCGCGCTGCTCACTACTGGCTGCATACTCGAATTCGTCCCGTTCTCTTGTCCCTGGCCTGCCTGGGAAAATACTGCTTTCGCTCCCGATAGCAAAATGGCCACGGCCAACACGAGAATTTTCACGCAGCGAACCGGTTTCCGTTGCACGGTATTGCTCCTTTCCCGTTCCCGCGCTCGGCACTTTCACTTGCTTTACTGCCATGCGAGAAATTCGGGGGCTTCATTCACCAAAAGTCTGCTTATAGAGAAACGTACTGCTATCAGCCGCACAGGCCGACTGACTCATCTGGGCCGTTGATCCCAGAGATGCAATTCTTTGGCCGCGGAAGAATTTCGGCGAATACACTCAAGCAGTGCGCCTTACCGGCAACTTTGTGACGGCCCGTCACACACTTCTCCCATCCGGAATTCGTACACGTGTCTGATTTCTGGACGTGGTGTCTTCTAGTCTCCTCATCTGTAACTCCCGACTTTCCATCAAGAGAGAGGCCTGCAGCCTGTCGGACAAGCCCGCCTCTCCGCCGCTCCCGACTCTCGGAGACAGTACCGTGGACCACGCTTTAGCGTTTAATCTGCCGTTCGTACTCATGAGTAAGGTCAAGCATTCGCGTTCGAATCCGCCTCCTGACTACGAAAAGATCCTGATAAACGCGGAAACCCGTACAAGTGGATTTAGTTCGAAGATGTCCGGCCTCCCGACTTACAGGAGTCTGTGGGTTAAGATTTCTCCGACTGGAGAACTCGGACCGTTATCCGAGGTTAAAAGGTCCAACATTACCTTGTCGAAAAGCAGTTCCTGTCAAGGGGGAGTGCACGCTCGAATTCAATCAAGCTAAAACCCTTATGATTCTGGCGGCAGCCCCGTTCGGGAGTGGCATCGAGCTCCGAAGCTGGCCGGACAACGCTCCAAAATAATTCTCTTTGGGCAAGAAGACTCTGCCCACTTGACCGGTAGGAATTGTCAGACTTCATCTTGTTTCTGGCTTTGCTGGTCCTGCGCGCATCGCGCTTAGGAGCCAACGGTGCAGCGTGGGGAGAAATAGATGGCTAACCTCGCGGAAGGCCAACCCCATACCCTCGTTAGAATCGCACTCCACCACAACTGCGACGGTCTCGAACAACTCGCCGGCAGTAGATATTTTTATCGAAAGGCGCGTGCCGCGCGGCAGGGGATTGGCAACCTTGACATAACATCCGTATATTCCGATTTGCCCGACCTGCCCGACTAAAACTGCACCGGAATCTAGATCGCGCACCTCGACAGCGGCCTCCAAGTGGAATCTCGGAGTACGGCGCTGGTTAGGCCGGCCACGATCGCGTCGAGTACGGATAGCAGCCAAAGTACCCGTCATTCGAACTCCACAGAATAGATGCGCAATTCAAAAGAAAACGATGGCGCATTAGCGACAGGACTGCGCAAGGGGGACGGATTACTTTCTGTCGCACCGCGCGCGCCGGCAGTTTCGTCGGTTGTTACAAAGCGAACTTCGTCGTTCCAAGGATTAATCAGTAACCGACTTTCCAGCGTCTGTCCGGAAGTTTCCGAGAACACACGCTTATTTGGCTTCTTCTCAATATTGACGGAGGGGATGGCGCCATCCCCAAAATTCGAATCGACCAAATTAGACATGGGAATTCGTTCCCGCAACATCCCTGCTGTAAAAACGGCCAGCGAATTTTCCGCCCCGCGATAGGGTGAATGTTCTAGCCACTCTGCGGCTATGGCGCTTGCAATTTCTCTCTGCCGCTCGGAGCGAGTAAAGCGAAGATTCCTATCCGTATTTTGGACAGGGAAGTGCAGGTTGTCCGTGAACGCAAATTCGCGGACGCCGGAGTCTTGGAGAGATGCGACGGCAAGCGCAAGAGTATTTCGACAGACAAATATCACATCGTTTACCGTAACCATTTCTTATGGAACGCCTCCGCACGTCCTTGCTGCTAGAGATCCAGTGCAAGGCGAAGACCAACGCGCCGCAGTAACTGACGGGCAACGCCACCCTCTATGTGTCCTCAGCGCACTGAGTTATGAGTCAGTTCAGGCCGTCAAGGAGTTTTGTCTTTGGGCCGATTTTCCTCGGCCGGTCTAATTTCTGGACGGGGAGTGCGAGAAACAGTCGTTTTGGCTGATGGCGCTCCGTTGAGATTCCAGCAGGTAAAGCAAGTCTCTCGACGCCTTTCCTGGCGGATCCGCCACAACACAGGGCTGTTACATTGGTTGGCTGCCCAGAGTGCGATGAACGACGATTGGAAGAAGGAATGCATAGACTCGGGAGGGTTGGAATGATGCAGAGAGCTTTTTATTCTGCTCGGTAAGCGGACCAAGGTCGCCTCTGAGGAGCGTCATGAATGGCACGACTCTGTGATTTCAAAATTGCGGCACACGAAAATGGATTTATTGACGTACGAGAGTTGTATGATGGCACCGTGCTTTGGCTCCGCAAGAAGAATCCGGACCCTGAAACTGCAACGCACCGCCGTATGTGCGTGGACAGCGTCACAAACAGCGTCACCATCTATTGGATGACAGCTATTGGTGAGACTCGTTCGAAAACCTTTCGAACCGCCGAATCTCTCAAAGAGTGGCTTTCACCCCCTAAAAGCGAGCGCTATCGGTCTGCATGAAGTGCATGACTTCGGGATAAGCAAAGAAGCTTTTCGGTAACTTGGGGTGCGAGAGCACTCGCCAAGCTTCTAACTGGCTCCAGTTGCTCGACTAAAGTTCTTGGCCTGCTGACGCGACTGACGTGGTCAAGCGAGCAGCGAGTCGTAACTTGCGGTCGGATTATGGCGGGTGAATTTGCTCGGAGCGACCAATCCAGCTCCAATCTTGATGCGTCACAAAGCCCTAAACAGCTACATGATTGGGAGCGAGACGAATTCTGGACACGGGTAAGAAGTTTTGAGCGAAAATAGCTGACCGAGCGTTCGCACATCCTAGAGATATTCAAGTCCATCGCCTATCGGAGAGCCATGAGCAACAAATTCGACAAGCCTGAAGTTACAAAAAGGTATGAGTGCGGCGGCAACGATTGCCTCTATCCGAGTGACTCGCAGTTTCTTCCGGCGATAGCAGGTGCCACCACGAAGTTTCCTGGATGCAGTGCGAACGATCTGAAACGTGCCATTCGTGAAGAATCGACGGAGGCTCGTGGCCGTGTCAAGGGACTGTTGGTGATCGCCGAATTCTTACAGGACCGTCGGGCCTGGAAGCGTTTCTGCGACACCGACCCGATTCTATGGCTTCGCGATTCGTAACTCATCATGCAAAGATAATGCCTAAGCTGCAGGTACACAGCGTTATAAAGCTGCTTCAGTCAGCCCATTCAAGAAAACTCATACAATAAACATTGCCGATAAGCACTATCGTCCTTGGGCGCCTGCAGATGTCTGTTTTCAGGATTCTCGGTACACTCCCGAATTCCTTGGCCGAAAAAATACCTATTCTAGTATTTATAGAAAATCGTATTAACTGTACCTCTATTCCTAAATATTATACTAAAAATGCGATTTACTGGTTCTATGTGGACTACTAATTTAAGTTAATTCAAAATAAAATAAGAGTAGAATCTCTAAAGAAGGGCATATATAGATGTTACGAAACAAGTTAGAGGTTTCCATGCTGGCGATCGACGACGATCCCGCCACTCTCGAAATGATTCAAGAGGCGTTGTCGGATTTCGACTTAGAAATACAGACCGCCTCGGATCCGCAAATGGGTCTGGAGATATTCAAGACGCTCAAGCCGCGCATCGTGCTGGTTGATTTGATGATGCCTGTTCTGACCGGCATGGATCTTCTGGAACGAATGCTAAGCAAGGATCCTGGCGTCGAAGTAATTATCATGACCGGACACTATACAGCTGATTCGGCGGTGGAGGCGATTCAGAAGGGAGCGCGCGACTATTTGGCGAAGCCTCTCATTCTGGACAAACTTCGCTCACGGATTTCTACGCTCCTTGCGGAGGTGAAAGAGAAACACTCCGCGTTTGAACTCGAGCGGCAACTGATCGATACGTTTCAGTTTCAAGGCATGATTGGCCGTAGTCCCTTGATGCTCGATGTTTTCGCGAAAATTCGGCGTATCGCGCCGCATTTTCAAATGATCCTGATCACCGGGCAGACCGGAACCGGCAAGGAACTGGTTGCGAAAGCGCTCCATAATCTTCGAAGTACTGGATCCGGTCCATTTGCAGTCTGCAATTGCGCCGCTATTGTTGAAACTCTTTTTGAGAGCGAATTATTTGGGCACGTCAAAGGAGCCTTTACAGGCGCGGGTGAATCGAAGATTGGGTTATTTGAATACGCTAATCACGGAACGGTATTTCTTGATGAAATCGGTGAAATGCCTCTGGCAGCACAAGCGAAGCTTCTCCGCGTTCTCCAAGAGCAGGAAGTACACCGGGTAGGGTCGCCGGTCCCCACAAAGGTCGATGTCAGGGTAGTTGCGGCTACAAACCGTGACCTGGGTGCCCTGATGCGGGAAGGGAAGTTTCGCGAAGATCTATTCTATCGAATCGGTATGATCGAAATTCATTTGCCACGACTTGCCGATCGCAAAGACGATTTGGCACTTCTGGAGCGTTTCATGATCGACAAATATGCGAG
>JBAVNY010000479.1:0-2109 GCA_049691535.1 Candidatus Acidiferrum sp. | reverse complement strand
GCTAGAACTGCCTCTACACATTCAAGATGGAGCCTTGTTCTACCCCCAAAGACTCAACCTCACCAAGTCAGAAGCTTGGAGGCGATGCTGGAGTCTGATTGAGCATGTTAAGAAGGTTGGAGGGGTATTGACGGTTCTTTGGCACGACAGGAGCCCGAAGCCGGAGCGATTCTGGGGGGATTTTTATATCAAGCTAGTACAGGCGATCGAGGACTTGGACGGGTGGTTCGGGACAGCGAATGACGTTGTTGACTGGTTTCGACAACGACGCGAAGTTGTTTTTGAAAGAGGAGAAGGAACAGACGGAACTAGTCTGACTCTTGTTCGCTACAACGGAGAAGGGATAAGGCCTCCGTTGAACGTCAGGATTTACAACGCGCGGAGTAACGGCGCAACTGGGTCGGTCGATCGTGATGGCAAGTCGGCGTTCGACGATCTGCCGTGGGACGGTGCGAGCCGAGTTGTGAGCTGGAGAGGTACGGGCGAACGTCCGCTAGACTGCCGTGAGTCTCAGCAATCGACGGTAAAGCAGGAATAGAGACGGGGGAGGCGACGCGATGCCTCTAACGAAATCAGCCTGCATGGTGGTGCAGAATTTCTACGATTCTGACATCCGTGTCAGGCGCAAAGCAGAAGCTCTTGTAGCGGCAGGCTATGAAGTTATGGTGTTTGCGTTGCGAGGACCCTCCGATCAAAATACGTACATGCTGCAGGGTGTTGAAGTTCACACCTTTTCGCTGGGCAAGAAAAGAGGATCTTTACTGCGGTACGCACTCGAATATCTGGCCTTTCTGATGTGGTCTCTCGTTTGCGTGACTGCTTATATGAGGAAGAGAAGATTTGCTTTTGTCGATATAAACACGTTGCCCGATTTCCTGGTCTTCTGCGCACTCCCGGCCAGATGTATGGGAGCGGCGGTGATACTCGACATGCATGAGATCAGCCCGGAATTCTACATGTCGAAATATGGGGTCTCAGAGAGGTCGGCGCCGGTGCTTCTTCTAAAATTTATAGAGAAGATCAGCTTCAGCTTTGCCGACCGCGTCATCACTATAAATGACCCAATACGCGATCTCCTTTGTAGACGCGGATTGGCGAAGTCAAAATGCACAGTAATCATGAATTCCGCGGACGAGAAACGTTACGCTCCGCCAGAAATGTCTGATAGTGGCGAGATCCCTGCTGATCCTGAAACATTTGTAATGATGTACCACGGAACCCTTACACACATATACGGGCTGGACATCGCCGTGGAAGCATTGGGAATGGTCTCCGATCAAATGCCGAAAGCGCAATTCTGGATCCTGGGGACCGGGCCTGATGCCAATTTGCTGCAGGGCTTGGCACGGAAATTAGGTATCGCGTCAAAAGTGAGACTGGTAGGAAGAATAGCGCAGGATGAAATTCCTGCCTGGCTGAATCGATGTGATGTGGGGGTCCTGCCGTTACGCAGTGATGTATTTATGGAATACGCATCGCCAAATAAGTTGCCCGAATTCATCGTAATGGGTAAGGCGGTCATTATCGCTCGTCTGACGGCGATCCATACGTGTTTCAGCGAAGATGCGCTGGCGTACTTCGAACCCAATAACCCAGCAGATCTTGCGAAGCAGATGGTGAGACTCTATGTTGATTCTGCGTTGCGGGCCAAACTGGCAATCAGGGCAAGGGAAGAATATGCACCGATACGTTGGAGCGTGATGAAGAAGCGGTACCTGGAGTTGATGGAAGAAGTTGTCGGAGGCGGGGCGAGAATCGAACCATCAAGCCATTTGAAGAACAATCGAAAGCCTAGGTCCCACTGAGAGTTGTAATCGCAGAAGCCAATGCCAGTGCTTTGATGCAGGTTCGCAATATTTTCAAGAACTGGAAACCGTCGACGGAACCGCCTCAGCCGCTCTAATGAACGCATTGCCTCGAGAGAAGCTGAACGCAGGACGATTGAAAGTTCTTTGGGGTTCGGGGCCGGGATCCGTTAAGGCTGCTATCGCCGAGGGCCACTGAGCAACGTAAGCGTCCGATTCTGGCCCTCTATCCCAAGTGTGAGTAGTCGAAGATGATGGACTTTGTGGACACAAATGTTTGTGCCCACGAAGAGGGATCGTGGAC
>JBAVNY010000478.1:0-16018 GCA_049691535.1 Candidatus Acidiferrum sp. | reverse complement strand
CCTTTAGCGAGTGATTCCAAATGAAGTTTCTGATCCTGAGATTCACCGGCTTTTAATTCCAGCGCGGTTTGCACCGATTGATAGCCGTCTTTTTGTATTTGCAGGCTGTAGCGTTTGGGATCGAGATCGTTGAAGCTGCACGGCGTGGTGCAGTTCGCCAAGTTGTGTCCGGCGGGACCGTACAGCGTGGCCGTTGCCCCAATCACGTCGGTGATGACGTGCACTGCGCCTTTGCCTGTTGCGGGAACGGGATGCGAGCCGTTGTCGCCCTTTTCCGCGCCGGCCAGAGCTGTGTCGTCGTACAGAATGTCGTCAACCACATGCACGGCGGCTGGGCCGTTGCGCATGAATTTCAAAAGCGTAGCGTGCTCGGAAGGCCGCAATTTGCCGGCGAGGATCAGCGTGTTGTTGGTTCCACGGACTTGCACGCGCTTGGCTAAACCTTGTTCCGAGAGAGCTTCTTCGATCCGGCCTTTGTATTCTGCTGCGGCTGGCGTGAGGCTGGCCTCCGGCTTTTTGACTGGCACCGGTTGGGCCGCAACGGCTACTGGCGGCGTCGAAGTCGGAGCGGAATCTACACTTTTCGGGGTCGAATCGACAGGCGCAGCTTCGGCAGTCTTACTTGAATCGTCGGCGGGAGCCGGGACTGCTTTCGTTGACAGAGCCGGGTCTGTCGCGTTTGCTTGCGGCGTAGCAGTAGCCGGTGGTGGTGCCACATTATTCGAAGTCTCAGGTCGCGCTACGTTGTTTCGTCCCCGCACCGCTTGAAATTCAGGGCGCAGGCGATAGGCACCAAAGGCGATGACGGCGATCAGAAAGAAAGCTGCGAAAACGGTGGGAAGCGCGCTCTTCTTTTTTGGCTCTTCGTAGGTCTGTACCGGGCCCGTTCTGCGAACGGCTGGCGTTTGCGTCGGACTGGCAACGCGATGCTGCAACGAGCGAACCGTCGCCACGGTCATGGGATCTTCGGTGTGTGTTCCGCGAAGGCCCGGGCTCATGCTGCCGTGCGGAAGTGCGCCGTTGGCGCGCGGTGACATCACCGTGGCATCGAGGCCGCGATCGTTGCCGCCCAAAGCGCGATAGCTGCGCAAATCTTCCAGCATTTCGCGGCAACTCTGATAACGGGTTTCCGGTTCCTTGGACAGCGCGCGCATTACGATTTCGCTTAAGCCCGGATGAACGGCAGGATTAAGCTGGCGCGGCGGAATCGGCTCTTCGTTCACGATTTTATAAATGACGGTGGTGATGCTCTGACCAGGGAAAGGCTTCTCGTTGGTTAGCAGTTCGTAGAGCACCACGCCGAGAGAGAAAATATCGCTGCGGCCATCGACCGGCCGACCTTTCACTTGTTCCGGCGACATGTAGCTGGGCGTGCCCATCACGTGAGTGGTTTGCTGCACGGTACCCATTTGCAAAATTTTCGCGGTGCCGAAATCGGTGACTTTAACGGTGTCGTCGCGGGTAAGCATCAAGTTGGCGGGCTTGATGTCGCGATGCACGATGTTGCGTTCGTGGGCAAATTGCAGCGCGCTGCAAGTCTGCTCCATAATGCGCAAAACGCGGGAGGCAGGGAAGGCATGGCCGAAGTCCATTAAATTCTGAAGGCTCTTGCCTTCCACCAATTCCATGGTGATGTAGTACAAGCCGTTTTCTTCGCCGGCGTCGTAGACCACGACGATGTTGGGGTGAGTCAGTAGGCCAGCGGCGCGTGCTTCGGTCTGAAATCTGGAGAGCAGTTCTGGGCGCGACAGGCCGGTACCTTCTTCACTCAGGCGAATGGTTTTCACGGCAACCGGGCGGCCGATAACCGGGTCGGTGGCACGGTAGACCACGCCCATGGCGCCGCGGCCCAATTCACTCAGAATTTCGTAACGGCCCGCTTTGACGATCGTTTCCATGCCGATGGAGTCACCTCAGTGACCGTTGCCCGTTGCTTTGTAAACACCCCGCCATGCAGCGGATTGCACACAGATTTGTCTCGAGGCTGTTTCTGAAGGCAGGAGACGCTGGTTTGCGCCGAACCTTATTAATCCCGCGGCGGCCACCACCTGGAATCAGACACACCCCTCGCCATTTCTGACAGTACCGAGGGGGTTTTCAGAGGGTCAACGCTACGGGAGTACTATTGTGCTTCACTCGCCATGTCCATTCGGACAGGCCCATTTTATTGTGGCGATTGGGTGCGGTCGGGCACGGGCACGTTGGTCTCGCGAATCGGGCGATCCACTTCGCTGGCGCCGGCAGGCGCCTCAAGTCCATCGGTCAGCAGGAACCCTTGCAGCGCGATGCCGGTGGTCCAGACGCTTTCGAGCGCGGAAATATATTCGGACTGTAGTTGGTAGAGCTTGCGCTGCGATTCCAGCACGCGCGGCGGTGCGGCCAGCATCAATCCATATTTTTCTACCATTAAGCCGTAGGCTTTCTTGGCGCGTGGCAGAATTTCGTCGCGATATTCCAGGGCCATCAGCTTGGCGTTGGCGTACTGATCGACGACCGTTGCGGCGCGCTCGCGCAAGGTCAGTGCGATGCGCTGCTTTTCCAGTTCGGCGCGGTCACGATCTGCGGTGGCAGCGGAGACGTTTCCCTGGTTGCGGTTGAAGAGCGGTAGTTGCACGTCGACTTCGGCCACGCCTTCCCAACCCGTGACGGAGTTTTCGATGTGCAGTGGCTCGCGGTTGTAAATCAATCCACCACGTAGCAGCAGGTCTGGGATGGATTCGCGTTTGGCGCGCAGGATTTGCGCGGTGGCACGCAGGCTGGAGATTTCGGCGATGCGGGTGGCGGGGCTTTGCGTGGCGATACTTTCCACGATTTGCTCTTCGTTCAGTTCCGGCCAGCCGTGTTCCAGATCGCCCGAGACGATAGTCGCGGGCATATCGGGTTTGCCCATCACTGCTGCCAGCGATCTCCATTCTTCGCGCCAGGTATTTTCTTGCATGCGCGCCGCCACACGTTGGCGTTGCGCATCGACCTCGGCTTCGAGTAATTCGGTCTCATCGGTCTGGCCGGTGTTGAAGAGCCTGCGTTGCGTGTCCGCGTAGTTCGATTCGATTGCGGCGAGATCTTTTTTTATGTCGAGCAGTTCTTGCGCCGCTAACACTCGCAGGAATGCGGTTTTCACGGCGCTTTCGACGCGTAGCTTTTGTTCCTGCGCTTCGGTTTCCGCGATGCGCGTTTCGTGAGAAAAAACGTCGCGGCTCTTGGGCAACTTTCCACCGGTGACAATATTTTGTTGCACGAAGAAGCCCTGCTTCCCGCCGTTCACCGAGCCGCCACGAATTTCATCGCCGACGTAGCCGACGGTTGGATTGGGGTAGAGGCCGGCTTGCAACTGGCGCGCTTTCGATGCGCGGATTTCTGCTTCGGCTTGCTGTAGCGTGGGATTGGATTCGGTCGCGAGGCGTTCCGCTTCGTCCAAAGTGAATGGCGTGCCCTTGTCTGATTCTTGTGCGCGGCCCATGCGGGGATACATGGCCTGCACGGGCTGCATTTCCCCGTGGGCGTGCTGCGCTTGCCCCTGCGGCATTTGCTGCATCCCGGGCATTTCTTGCGTAGTGGCGGAGCGGGGCAGCACAAGCGATCCAAGAATAAATACCACGCCCGCAAATCGTGCAACTCGCATCAGCGTTCTCCCTTGCTCGCAATTTCCTGGCTTCTTTACGGTGGGCACACTCATGAATTGTGTGACTGCTCGTTCTTGTTGTTGTTCTGGTTTCCGCGGGCGCGAATTCCCGATTGGATTTCGTCGTATTCCTTGTCCGGCAACACGCGGACCATGGTCATCATGCCCATCATTCCGGCGCTCCAGTTTTTCGGCAGGCCATAGGTTTCGGGCCGGTCCACCAGCGCGTCCATGCCCATTTCCATAAATGCATCCTGCGGAAAGCCGGGCACGGAGTTGGCGTTTTCAGCCACCGGCGAATGCGGCGCGTGCTCCACTCCCAGAGTGCGCGAGAGTGTGGCCATCTGGCTCATCGCTTTCATTTCCGTGGTGTCGGCGGTCTCAATCTGCCGGTCGCGCAGCAGGTCCATCATGCTGTTCATCATGTGGTGCGGCAGGTGGCAGTGAATCATCCAGGCACCCGGATATTTCGCGTCAAATTCCACCACTTTGGCTTGGGCCACGCCGACCAGCACAGTGTTGGTGGGATACCAGGTAGATTCCGGCGCGCGTCCGCCTTCCGTTCCAGTGATGACAAACTGATTGCCGTGCAGATGGATGGGGTGATGGTCCATGCCGAGATTCACGAAGCGTAGGCGCACCCGGCTTCCCAGGCGCGCAATCAGTGGCGTGGTGGCAGGCGCGGAAACGCCGTTGAAGGTCAGCCAGTTGAATTCCATGGACGCGGTGTTGGGAACGGTGTTGCTGGGCAGGACTGCCCACTCCTGCAGCACCACGGCATAGTCGTGGTCGGCATGCGGCGCATAGGGTGCTGCCGGATGCGCGATGAAGACGCCGAGCAGGCCAATCATTTCCTGCATGGCGCTGTGCGCGTGATAGAAAAACGTTCCTTCCTGATGCACGGTGAATTCGTAGGTGTATGTGGCGCCCGGTGGGATCGGTTTTTGACTGATCCAGGGGACGCCGTCCTGTTCGATGGGCACTTCCAAGCCGTGCCAGTGCATTGAGGTGCTTTCTGGCAGGGCATTTTCGAAAATAATGCGGAGGTGGTCGCCCTGGGTGACTTGGATGGTGGGCCCGGGACTGCTGCCGTTGTATCCCCAGACATCCAGCGTTTTGAATGGGGCGATTTTTTGCTTCAAAGGTTCAGCTTTGAGGCGAAAGACTTTCACGCCGCCATCCATCTCGAATGGCAAGTCGCGCAAATTGGGCGTGATGACCGGAACGTGCGGGCGCGGCGTGCTAGTCGGCGCGGGCGTCGTGTGATGGTGCGACTTTTGATCCGCGCTTTGCGGCTTCGCGTTACTTGGCGCGCCTTTGAGGCGGGCGCTTAGGCCCAACCATCCCGCGCCAAATAGCGTGACGTCTTGAAAAAATTTTCTTCGCGTGCCATCCATAGTGTCCTCCAGAAATTTGTGTTGAATGCAAATAGGGCGCAGGCCGGTGAATTCGCGGTGCGATAGTGTCGCAAGAGATGAAGATTCAGACGTGGATCAGATGCGAAGGGGAAGGCTCAGGTCAGAAAACGTACTTAAAGAAGGTTGTGATCTTCGCTGATCGCGAGGAGAGTCGTCGCTGGTCATCTGGCGAACTGTGGTCAAACCAGAAAAGCACCCTGCATTGTGTGGAGTCTTGGACTCGAAGCTGGAACTTAGACTTTGCGTGCCTAGTTCGCGCGAGGCAACGATATATTCCCCTGTAGGGCAAGGTATTTCCTTCGCGGTCGTTTTTTGGCCCGAATAGCTGTGTTTACTTCCCGCGTGCTTGCTCTCGCCGTGTTGGCAAGCTTCGGAACTGCTGGATGATGATGACAGGGACAGGTGACAAGGCGCGGCGGCACACCACGAGGCGCACAAAGGCGTTACTACCAGGCATAGCACGAGCAGCATTGCGCTGGATCGCATCGCGAACATACCAAAAGCCGCACGCTTCTCTACCGTTTGCACAATTCCTACGCTACGCTGGACGCGCGGCAGCGTCAAATCAATTGCTGAAGATTCTGCGAAAGAAAAACTAGTCGCCGTGACTTTCTGCGTTCGCGACAACCTTCCCGGCGAACGAGCGATACACGAACACAAAATAAATCGTTGCCAGGATCATGCCAATCACCCACCAGATGAGCCCGATCTTTAATCCGTAATCGGCCGCTTTGGCGTTGCTTACGGTCAGCGAGAAGGCTGGGTTGCGCGCCGGCAACACCATGGGATAAACACCAAACACCACGCTGGTCAGCATTCCCAAGAAATAGGCGCACGATGCAAGGAACGCATTCAGCTCCTTGCCGCGCCGCAATTCAAATTGCACGCCGGCCAGACCTGCCACGGCCAGCACTGGCAACACATAACCCAGTGGCCAGGTTTTGAAATTGGCAGTGACCTGTGGTTGCACGGCAAAGGTTACGGCGGTGACGATGCCGGTCATAACCAGCACGCCCCACCAGCAAAGGCCCGCGAGTTTTCCAGCGCGTCTTTCGACTTCGCCGGAAGTTTTGTATTGCACCCATAATCCGCCATGCATCATCAACGCCAGCAAGGCCTGCACGCCGACGAGGACCGTAAACCAATCTAAGATGCCGGTCTGTTCTCCCAGGCGCCAATTGGTCCACAGCGGCTCGAAGAAATATCCGCTGGCGTCGAGGGGCACGCCACGCACCACATTGCCGAGCGCCGCGCCCAAGAAAATTGCCAACAGTAAACTCGCAACAGAAAATACAAAATCCCAGAAAGGAATCCAGATGGGACTATGAATGTGGTTTCGAAATTCCACTGCGGTGCCGCGCAGGATAAGCAGCCACAGAACCATCATCAACGGAAGATAAAATCCGCTGAAGCTGCTGGCATACAGAGCAGGGAACGCAAAATACAGTGCGCCGCCTGCCGCCAGCAACCACACTTCGTTGCCATCCCAAACCGGGCCGATGCTGGCAATCACTTGCCGTCGCTCTTCTTGCGTTTTCGCCACCAGAAAGTGAATCGCACCGGCGCCCAGGTCGAATCCGTCCAGAAGGACGTACATGGCCACCATCACCGCCACCAGCACAAACCATATCGTTTCCATCCTGTCCTCCTTAATGCGCCGTTACTACCGGGTCGGTTTCTACTGGTGAGGTTAAATCGGTAAGAGGTTCTCCTTCCGATTCCGGGCCGCGTTCAATTTCGCGGTAAATCAAGAAGAGCCATAGCATCGAGAGCAGCGTGTACATGCCCATGAAGCCAATCAGCGTGAACCAGGCGTTCCCCGCTGCGACGCGCGGAGAAAAACCGTGCATGGTGCGCATGACGCCGTAGATCAGCCACGGTTGGCGACCCAGTTCCGCGGTCATCCACCCGGCAGTATTAGCGATGTAAGGAAGCGGGAAGCTGAGCATCAGCACCCACAGCATCCACCGAGCTTCAAACAGTTTTCCACGCCACAGCAGAAAGGCAGAAAGTGCCATCACCGCAATGAAGATGGTTCCCAGTCCCACCATCACGTGATAACTGAAATAAAGCAGTTCAATTTTGTCGGGCCACTGATCTTCCGGGAAAGCGTCGAGCCCGCGGACGCGCGCGCTCCATTTGCGATAGGTCAGGAAGCTCAACATGCGCGGGATGACCAACGGATTATCGAGTTGGCGTTTCGGCACGTCGGGCTGGCCAAGTATCGCCACCGGCGCGCCATCCTGTGACGTGAACAATCCCTCCATAGCCGCGAGCGTGACTGGCTGATTGGCCGCAATCAATTTTCCCTGGAAGTCCCCGGTAGGGGCCAACTGCAAGACCGCCGCAATCACTCCGACGGTGATACCCAGTTTCAAGAAGGTGCGACCGTACGCTTCTTCGCGCTTTGACAGCAGGTAGAACGCACCAATCGCCGCCATCACGAAGCAGCCAGTCTGCACCGCGCCGAGCATGTTGTGGGCGTATTGCCAAAGAGCCCATTTGTTCAGCAGCAATCCCCAGAAGCTCGACAATTCAATTTCGCCGTTCACTGTTTGCCGGTATCCGGTCGGATGTTGCATCCAGGCGTCGGTGGCGACGATCAAGTAGCCGGAAAGCCACGAGCCCAAGAACACGAAGAAGGCGGCAAACCAGTGGCCGATCCTGCCCAATTTCTTTTCGCCAAACAAAAACAATCCGAGGAATGTGGATTCCAGAAAAAATGAGAAGAGGCCTTCCATGCCTAAGGTCTGCCCAATTACGCCGCCGGCAGCTTTCGAGAATTCCGACCAGTTGGTGCCAAACTGAAATTCCATAGGAATTCCAGTGACCACGCCGATGGCAAAATTTATGCCGAAGATTTTTGCCCAGAAGCGTGCTGCGCGCGCGTAGTGCTCACTGCCGGTTCGCAGATGGAACGTTTTCAGAATGACGATTAACAGCGCCAGTCCCATCGTCAATTGCGGAAACAAATAGTGATAGGTGACGGTAAACGCGAAGTGAAGACGATGAACGTCCAGAGCAGAGCCCATAGAAACACCTCCCCGAATTCTTGCGGTGCTTTGGCCTATTAGGCCGCGGTGGCTCGAAGGACGCGAGTAACGCGGAAACTACCCACTTATTCTGACATTTTTTCGGACACGTGCAAGTGCATTCAATTTTTTTGTGAGCAGCAGCAAAGACTCAGTATGTTGCGCTAGTTCGTAGGAGATATCATTGAGTTAAGGAAAATGTAGCTGCAAATTCATCCGAGATACCCGGAGGCGCTTCTTCTTCGCGAATTGCGTTTTCTCTACCTAAAGGTTTCGAGTATGCCGTGCGCATTCTGCTGGGCTGCAGTTTGGTCTGGTACACCCTGCATCACACGCACCTGCACAGCCCGTTGTGGGCGTTAATCTCCGTCATCACCGTGACTGAACCCAAGCTGCACGCGGCGTGGCGCGTTTCCGTCGCGCATCCTTAATACGCTGGTGGGTGCAGCGACGGGCATGCTGGTCTTTATCTGGTTGGTCCTGGCTTCGGCGAGATTTTATTCGCGATTATGGTGTCGATTCTGATCTGCACGCACCTGATTAAGGTTCCGGGTCGTTGGCGATCGGCGCCCATCACGGTGGCTATAGTCATGACGCCTAGCGTTTTAGTGGCGTCTCGCGCCGCGGGTATCAGCACGGCGATCGATCGCACGGAGGAAGTTCTGATCGGGAGTTTGGCGACGCTACTCATTACCTTCGTAGCGGCGGTGGTCGAGCGGTACCTGGCTCGCCTTTTGAACCAAGGCCCAGGTGGCAATCTTAGCTCTGAGCTTGTTGGAGACTAGTATTTCTGGTGGAAGATGGACTTGTTAATGTCTGGCCAGAATTCTTTGGCAATGTTGAACACGCCATCGAGCGCGATTTGCGTCCCCCAACGTTGATACGTCTTCACCCAGGGATTAGACTCCGCCGGATAATAGGCGTTGCCAATACCAGCCGCTGCACCGTTGCCCACAATTTCCGAAATGTTGAAGGTATTGCGTCCGGCGTCCGTTCGCGTGATGAACAACCGGCTCACAGCATATCCTGTGCGTTTGAAGAAGCCGCCGGTTCCTAATGTGTAGTAGCGCGGATCTTCTCTGGTGAGCGTGGGCACGATGGCTTCCGTCATGTAATTGCCAATGCCAGTATCCGCAAAAATGTGCCAGTAGTACCTTCCATAGCCGGCCCCGCCATGACCAAAAGTAGGTTGCGAGTTTTCGGCCAGTGCGATTCCGGAAAGCATTCCCACAAAAATGAAGTTCGAATAATCAAAACTATCTTGGGTGGCGAGCCAGAACTTTGTCTTCAATGTATCCGGCGGCAACTTGGTGTTGGCGCTGACCGCGCGGTAATTCGGAATGATATAAAGGATGCGCTTGGGCTGCTGGCCCGCCATGGTGTCGTTGGGATTTACGGTTTGAATCTTGGGAGCGGGAGGTTCGGGCAAATTAGGGTCGGCGGGCTTAGGCTCGGGATGCGATGAGCCATCTGCAGGAGGTGCTTGTTTCTGAGTTTGATCGGCGGGGGAAGCCGGTTCTTGAGCGCGCACCTGACCGACAGCGAAAGCACCTCCTAGTACGAAGACTATGCAAAACGATCGAATCGCTCTCAAGTCGTGCCTTCCTCAAACAGGTTTCGCGCTAAGCCCGCGTGCGCAGCCGCTCAGGAATACTGCTCGAGCGTAAATGTTTGATTCGCCTACCCGTTCGTTGGATGCACCCGGTATTAGCGGCTTTCCGATCGTATATTGCTTGGTTTTCCAAGCACGAAATATTCGAAAACTGACCCATTTTAAGTTGACTCAACTCTGCTTCGGTCCTACCATCGCTGCATCTAGAGGGTATCCGCCATCCGCTATTCTGTTGGTTATTACTTCCACTGGCCGAAACCTTCATTCTGTTCGATACCCTCGGAGCCCTCATGAGCTTGCAAATTGTAAAGAGCCAACCGTTTCGAGAGATGACCATTCTCACCTTGACCGGGAAATTGATCTTAGGGGCCGATTGTCAGCAGCTCGAGCACGCCATCGACGACCTGATTGCCGAGGGCACCAAGCGAGTGGTGATCGACATGACCAGCCTGGATGGAATTGACAGCACCGGCGCGGGAATTTTAGTGGTATTGCACGGCAAGCTTCACAAAGTGGGCGGAAGTGTGCGCATTGCTGGAGCGCAGGGCATTGTCCATGAAGCACTGTCGATGATTCACATCGATCGGCTGGTACCTTTCTACGCGACGGCGCAGGAAGCTTCGCAAAGCCTGGTGACGCCGTAACCAGCATTCTTAGCTGCGCTCTTGCTCTTACCTTAGATTTGATTCCACTTTAGTGCTGCGATTTGTCGAGAAGCTCCTGCAAATATTGTTGCCAGACGGCGGCCCAGGTATGGGTGCCATGGCCGTGCGTTTGTTCCGACGCGGGTAGCAGCACAAACTTGCCATTTTTCACTCTTTTGATTTCCTTCTCGGCAACGCCTAGCTCCGGCGGATTGATGAAGTCGTCGCCCGAATTGATGTACATCACCGGGGCTTGGATGGTTTCCAATTTTTCTGATGGATCGTAATCTCGCGAGGCGCTCACCGCGTAGAGGAAATCGTTGGCGTCGAGAGTTGCAGTGGTGCGCTTCATGAAGTCGTCCAGAAATTTATCGGCCGCGTCGCGAGTTGGCATATCTTCCTGCATGTGCAGCGGCGCACTGCCGGCGATCAGCAGAAAGTCTGCAGAAATCTGCAATGCGGCGCGCGGTTCCGTGGTGTAATCGCCATTCGTCCAGTCGGGATCCTGGCGAATGCCGTCGATTACCATTTTTCGCCAAATGCGGTTTCGACCGGCGACCTGCACCGGCTGGCAGGCCAGCGGCATCAGCGCGTCCATGGCATCCGGATAAGTTTCGCCCCACATCCAGGAATGCATGCAGCCCATGGAAGTTCCCAGGATCAGGCGCAGATGGTTCACGCCCAGGCCCTTGAATACCAATTCATGTTGCAGTGCGATCATGTCGGCATAGGCGTACTGCGGAAAGCGCGCATGCATGCCGTCGCTGGGCTTGCTGGATT
This sequence comes from Candidatus Acidiferrum sp., assembly GCA_049691535.1. Lineage (GTDB taxonomy): Bacteria > Acidobacteriota > Terriglobia > Acidiferrales > UBA7541 > Acidiferrum. The sequence goes on along the minus strand of JBAVNY010000478.1, from coordinate 4,910 downwards.
TACCGTGGCCAATGTTGTCGGGGAGAATGATGAAATATTTGGTGGCGTCCAGAAGTTGGCCGGGGCCAAACAACACGCCGGCAAAAACGGGCCGAAGCAAGCCGGTACCTGTGCCGCCAGTTCCGTGCAAGATCAGGACGGCGTTGGTGGTGCGGCCATTGGCATCTTTGACGGGCTTGCCAAGCGTGGTGTAATGCAGCCGAACCTCGGCGAGTGTCTCGCCCGATTGAAAATGGAAATCGTGAACGGTGTAGTCGCCGGCCCGTGGCGCTGGCCACGTTTGGGCTTCGCCTGATTGCTGAGCGGTTGTGGAAGCCGCGCACACGGTTGCGAAGACGATCAACGCAATCAGTGCAAATCGCAGGAAGTGCCGTGTCATGGGGATCCCCTTTACGGCGGTCAGCCGAATATATCCGCTGCCGGTGCAGGGAAGCTTACACTCTCTTGATTCTTAGTTGACTGGATTTGCGGAAGCTCGGAGCAAAACGCGTCAGTCGAGTCCGTGAATCCTCATGCTCACCAGTTGTTCGATGGACAGGTCCTTCATGCCCCGCGATTTCAAGTCGGAAATATATTCCGGCGAAACATTGTGGATTCGCATGGCCACCAGCTCATCAGGGCTTGGGTTTTGGTAGCCAAGCCCGCGCAGTCTTTCCACGAACTCGGGCGAGACGCCGTGAATGCGAAACGCCACAAGATTATCGGGATCGAGGTGTTTGTATCCAAGCGTTTCAAACTTCCCAATGAACTCAGGCGAGACGCCGTGAATGCGAAAGGCGATCAAGTCGTCGATGCTCAGCTTGTCGTAGCCTTTGCTGCGCAGATTTTCTATCCATTCCGGAGAGGCGCCGTGAATGCGCATGGCTATCAGTTGATCTTCGTCCGGCTGATAATTCATCTGATGAAGCGAGTGAGCCATTTCCGGAGTCACTCCGTGGATGCGAAACGCAATCAGCGGATCGCTATCCTTGGCTGCCAATCCTTCTTTGCGCAAAGCTTCGATGAAGGAAGGCGTCACGCCGTGAATGCGAAACGCGATCAGTTTGTCAGTATCCAGCCCTTGCAGATTTTCCGGTTTGATCTGGCGCGCAAATTCCAGCGAAACGTCGAGCACTGCCATGGAATATTGCCGTTCTTCGTCCACGCCGCTATAGCCTAGTTCCTTCATCTTCTGGGCATAATCGGTATTCGGGCTAAAATGGAAAGCGCCTGCTCCTTCGCCATTTTCTAGGTAACCCTGGCAGTCGAAGCGTCCGGCGTCGCGCGTAATCGTAAACTTCACTTCCTGCTTGCCAGCTTTGCTGTAATCAAGTCCTTGCAGCGCGCTTACCGGCCAATCCGACTGATGGTGGGAATATCCGCCATGTTGCCGGGTGATCAAGGAGAATTCCACGGTGCCTGCCGTGTCGGAGCGGCTGATGGTCCAGTCTCCGGTGCGAGTATCCGCGGCCTTAGCGAGCAAAACGATTACCAGCGAACACGCGATCAACACGTAACAAATCAAAGCCTGGCGGCGATTCATGGCGTCAATGTCCTTTCCCTGCACGGGATTTACTCCAGGATTCCGGAGACCTTCAGTTCGATCAGTTTTTCCAGCGTCAAATCCTTGAAGCCGTGGCTGCGCGCCTTCTCGATGAATTGCGGCGTGACGCCTTGCACCTTGGCGCCGATCAAGTCGTCGGTATCAAACTGCAGTCCCGCGGCCTGCAGTGACTTCACATATTCCGGTGTTACGCCCTGCACCTTCATGCCGATCAAATCATCGGCATCAGCGTGCAATCCCAGCGCCTGGATCTCTTTTACATATGCTGGTGTAATTCCCTGGACTTTCATGCCGATGATGTCGTCGGAATCCCCTTTGATTCCGGTAGCGCGCATTTCGCGGATGTACTCCGGGGTGACGCCCTGAACTTTCATACCAATCAAATCGTCAGCGTCGGTCTTCAGCCCCAGGTCCTTCATCTGGTGGATGTATTCGGGCGTGATGCCTTGTACTTTCAGGCCGATCAGGTCCGACGCGTCGGGCTGCAAACCTTCAGCACGCATTTGGTGAATGTACTCCGGGGTGATGCCTTGCACCTTCATGCCGATAAGGTCATCCGTATCGATTTTAATTCCTTCGGCTTGCATGCTGCGCACATACGCGGGGGTGATGCCTTGCATCTTCATCGCGATTAAATCGTCGACGGAGGACGTATCGATCCCGGCGGCTTTCATGCCCTCGATGTAAGACTCATGAGCTTCTGTCTGCGCGTTTTGATTCGACGGCGATTGCGGAGAGGAAGGCGCGGCCTGCGGGACAGCTTGCGCGGCGGCGAAGGGAGCTGGTGCTGGCTTGGGAAGCGTTGCAGCCAAAGCGGGCGTCGCGGGAGTCTGTTGCGCCCGTATGACGATAGCGGAAGCCAGATCTTTTTCGCGCTGTTCTTGCTCGCTCGTTGGTTCCTGCGCGGTGGCCGCGTTGCGGGCCACGCCGAACATCGCATTGCCTGCCACCGTTGCTACCGAGAGGCACAACACTGCGGCGGCAATTCCCGCGGTGCGCATGCCCGCGCCCAGCGATGGAATACCTAGCAGCCGGCGTACCCGCGACGCTAACGCTCCGTGATTCGCCGCCATTGCCAGAGATGGTGCGGCGCGCAGTTCCTCCATCAACGTAAGCGCCCGCGCATACTCCAGCGGGTTGCCGCACACGGCGATGGCGATATCGTCGCAGCAATGCTCGCGCTCGGTGCGAATCCGCTGGCTCATCCACCAAACGGCCGGGTGATAAAACAAAATGGATTCCGCGACCACCTGGAAGAGATTCACAAACGCGTCGTAGCGACGGATATGGGCCAGTTCGTGCGCAATTACGGCGAGCAGTTGTGCTTCGCTCAGGCCGGTCAGTGTGGAGATAGGAAGGAGAACCACCGGGCGTAACCAGCCGATTACCGCCGGTGCATCGAGGCGAGCCGATTCGCAGTAGCGGACTACTCTGTGCAGACCAATGCGCTGTTGCAGCTTCAGGCAGCTTTCGAGGAGCGTGTCGCCTATCGGAGTGGCTTCCCGTCGCCGCAATCGTTCCAACGCCAACACTCCACCTGCGGTGCGCATGCTGAATAGCAACACACCCAGGAACCAGGCTTGCACTAGCCATAGATACGATTTGTCGGGCGCGGGTGTTGGTGCTGGATGCATTCCGTTGCTCAACCCCATGGCGCTATGTGGGTCTGACAAGTTTCCGGAGTGGACGAGAATCAGTTGGCTTACCGGCTGGGGCACCATCGCTCCTGCGGGGGAATCCTGTTGCAACACGATAAACGTGACGATTGGTGTCGCCACCATCGCGAGTAAAGCGGCAATTCCCAATGCGTAACGAGCCGGCGCGCTCTTGGTTAGCGCCATAGCCAGCGCTGCGAGCGCCGCCAGCGCCGCACCTTGCCAGATAAAATGCAGCAGCGTCAGTCCCAAGGGCCGCAGCAATTCGGGTGAGAGGAATTCCGGCAAGTGAATCATCGCTGTTTCCTTTCGTATTCATCCAGCAGGCGTCGCAACTCGGCAATTTCCTGTTTCGAACTTCGCCGCTCCGCCAGCGCGTGCAGCATCAGCTCACTGGCCGATCCATCGAACACGCGTTGCAGCATATCGGCGGCAATTTGTCGCTTGGTCTTCTCGGCGGGCTGCCAAGCTTCATAGACGTGAGCGCGCTCCTGTTCGTCGCGCTTTACCAGGCCCTTGGTGGTCATAATTTGAAGTAGCTTGAGAACCGTGGTGTAGCCGAGCGGCTTTTTCGCGCTAATCGCTTCGTGTACGTCGCGCACCGTGGACGGACCACGCTCCCAGAGCACATGCAAAATTTCCAGTTCCGAGGTAGTGGGCTTTTGAGGATTCGTCATGGGCGGAGGTTACTACGAAGGATTTCGTAATGTCAACGAAAATCTTCGTACTTGATCGCACAGCCAAAAAGCGACTCGCGCCGGGGGTTTTGCGGTTTAGAGAGCTGATGTCTCGTCAGAAGCGGAGCTTAGAAAGGTATTCGTAGCTGGCAGTCAGGCTGGCGATGGGGTCTTGCGGCACGTCGTGCTCCACAAAATAGTGCTCGATGCCGGCCTTCTCGGAATGGCTGAAGATACGTTTCCAATCAATGGTGCCGGACCCCACACTGGTCATGTCGGGCGTGATTTCTTCGAGCTTCAGGGTCTTCAGTTGATCGGGCGCAACGTGCGGTAATTTCTTAATGTCTTTCACATGCACTAAGGGAAACCGTCCAGGATATTTGTTGAAATAGGCGACCGGATCCTGGCCGGCCACGCTGATCCAGCACAAATCCAGCTCAAATTTCAGATTTTGCGGATCGCCGTTCTCCAGCATGTAATCGAGCGGAAATTTTCCGCCAAGGCTGGCTTCCGGCTCGAATTCCCAAAAGTGATTGTGGTAGGCAAACTGGATGCCCGCTTTTTTGGTGGTCTCGCCCGCTTTATTAAAAAGCTCGGTGGCGCGTTTGTAGCCATCGGCAGTGCGATGCGCTTCATCGATCCACGGGCACACAATAAATTTGTGGCCGATTACATGGGCCGCCTCAATCTGTTCGGGCAGATGATTTTCAACCACCGCGTAGGCGATGTGGCAGGAAGGTGCGGTAAGTCCGTTCTTATCCAGAATGGCGCGAATATCTTTGGGTGCGTGATCGAAATAGCCGGCGAATTCGACTTCTTTGTAGCCGATGGCAGCGACCTTGGCGATAGTGCCCTCGAAGTCGGTCTTCATGGTGCTGCGCACGGTGTAAAGCTGCACGCCAACCTTGTCGATTTTATGTGCCGCGGCTAGGGTGCGGATGGGAAGGGAAGTGACTACAGCGGTTGCTAACGATGTTTCAATGAAGGAGCGACGATTCATGGCGGGATTTTACAACGGAAAGTAATAAAAGAACG
>JBAVNY010000477.1:0-1905 GCA_049691535.1 Candidatus Acidiferrum sp. | reverse complement strand
AAGTCCCAGTTGTTGACGCCGGAAGAACGCAAGGTGGGATCGGTGCGCGACTCGTTCCCGTAAGTAAAGTCCGCAGGAGCTGTGAAGCATGCGGTGTTGAACCATTCATTCAGCTTGTAGACGCCGCTTGGGCGCGATTTGTTGCATCCTGGGACCACATCCGGACGAGAGCCTCCACCGAAGGAAGTGATGTAGTTGGGAATGGAGTTGCCGAAGGACAAGGGGAAGCCCTTCTGGAAGATGGTTACGCCATCGATGCCCCAACCGCCAACGATCTTGTCCATGGCGCCGGTGGCCGACGAATAATATTTGCGGCCATGGCCAAAGGGCAGATCAAGGACGTAACTGATGACCAAGCGCTGCGGAACATCCTGACCCGACAGGGATCGCTCGGCGCGATTGTTATTGTTGTCTTGAATGCTGCCGTTGGAAGCCTCAAGCCAATTCGTAAGGGTATCGGTGTCGCTGATTAACTTGGAATTGGTATAGGCCACGAGGAGAGAACCGGCAGTGGCGAACCTGCGCTCCAAGGTCAACTGCAGCGAATGGTAGATGCTGTCGTAGGAACCTTGGCCAGCCAAACTCAGGCCGGTGTACTGCGGGTAGGGCCGTGCGAGTTGCCCCACCGTTGTAGTAGCTCCTGACAGAGCGTAAGAGGTGGATGTAACCGCATCAAAAAACGGATTGGGGACACTCTGCAGCAGTCCGACAGAGGGCGCGCCCGCTGCATTGGCCACGCAGCGAGTCCCGGTGATGGCTACTTGCGCTGCGCATTGCGCTGCCGCCGCGGGCAAGTAACTATCGGGTAGTTGGTCGATCTGCTGAGAATAAGACTGCAGGTGCGTACCCTTGGAGCCGACGTACGCTGCGGAGAAGAAGAAGCGTCCGGGCAAGTCGCGCTGGATATTCAAATTCCATTGCTGGACGTAGCCTTCCGGATGGTTGGAGTAATCCGCGATGGAAAAATTCTGGACGACTTGCGTGGCGTATTGTTGGGTTCCTAGCGCGCCGAGTGTGCGGCCAACCGGAGGAACAACGCCGGTAGCTGGGAAAGGAGTGTTGATAGTGTTTACGGGAACGCTGCCGTTGATCGTTCCGGTGTAGGAGGTGGTGGCGTCGTTGACCAGGTCATTGTTCGGATTCAAGCCGAACGACACGTAGTTCGGGATCCAAAACACTCCATAGCCGGCTCGAATAACGGTCTTCTGGTCGAAGCTGTATGCAAGGCCAATACGAGGTCCCCACTCGTCCTTTTTGCGCGGGATGGCGGTCCTGGTGTTTGGACTTACCAGAGCAACATCACCCTTCAGCCCAGGCAGGCCAGCAACATCAGACAAACCTGCCGCAGCTGGATTGGACAGCCAACTAGCAGCCGTCGGATTAAAGTAGGAGAGACGATTGAAGCGCTCGGACCAGGGACCCTGCAAGTCGTAGCGAAGTCCCAGATTCAGAGTGAGTTTGTTGTTGAAGCGGAAGGTATCGTCCACGTAAAAAGCATTGTAGATTTGCTGTCCCGCAATCAGTGCCGGCACAACAGTCTGACCAAAGAAATGGTTTTCAACGTTGCTCGGGTTGTCGGCATATCCCAACAGGAAGTCGGCATACCCGTTTCCGGTGAAGCAAGCCAAGCCGGAGCCGCAGAACGCAAAGGAACCGCTAGCTACGTTGGTCTGCGCGTAATTATCGCGGCCGACTTCTAATTGATAGCCTATCTTTACGGTGTGCTTTCCGCGAATCAACGTCACGTTGGGGCCGAGGTCCCACTGGGTGTTGCGGTCTTGAATGAAGCTCTGGCCCTGAGAGCACATGACGTTGTCCGCGTAATCCAAAACGCACGGCGTGGGCGGCGTGCGGGCAATGGATGGGATCACGGTGTTGAAGGAGGCTGGCCATCCAATGGTGGTT
>JBAVNY010000476.1:0-4786 GCA_049691535.1 Candidatus Acidiferrum sp. | reverse complement strand
GTTCTACCCAGATCCCAACAGAGCGTTGGCAAGTGGAAATAACTGGGCGAGCCCGGAAAACATTAAGACCAACTGGAGCGAGTGGAACATTCGCACCGACTATGATGTGACGAAATCCAACCGCATCACCTTCCGTTGGACCAATGATTCTTGGACCAGCCCGGCCCCCAACCCGAACTTGTTCTGGGGAGATACATTCTTCCCGACGTTGCAATCGGATTGGAGTCAGCCGTCGAAGAGCGTGATGGCCAAGTTGACCACGCAAATCGGCAATTCCATGGTGAATGACGTGGAATTTGGTTATGGCCACAACGCGATCATCACGTCGCTGACGCCATCGTCGGCGTCTTATGTTGCGCAGGTTAACGCCGCGATTCCGACTGCCTGGCCCGCTTCGCTGAAGCAGCCCGGAGCCTTTATCAACGGCGGTGGCGCATGGGGCGGATTGTCACCTTACGGTAACGGCCAGACGATGTGGACGATTGCTCCCTATGCCAACCATGAAGACCTGTATGCATTGCAGGACAACGTTTCGAAGGTCCAGGGCAACCACGTATGGAAGTTCGGAGCCTACTGGAGCACCAACGCCAAGGATGAGTTCAACAACGGTGGTGCCGACCAGCCCTCTTTCCCAGCAGGTAACCCGTTCACTTGCCCATCTGGCGCACCAGCGAGTTGCGTATCTGGCGTTAACACCAACAACCAGTTGGCAAACTTCCTGGTGCCAAGCAACATCTTCAATTCCGGCGAAAACAGCGTTAACGGTCTTGCTCAGGTAATCTGGCACGACTTCGAATGGTACATTGGCGATACTTGGAAGGTAAGGCGCAACCTGACGCTCTCGTATGGATTCCGTTGGTCCTTCTACCGCGAACCGTATTCCCAGACCAATACTTGGGCAAGCTTCAACTTGGCTAATTGGAGTGCAACCGAAGCAGCGGCCAATCCGTCCGATGCTTGCAACGGAGTCGTGATCGTTCCAGGTTCGAATCCTTGCGGAGCGGCAGCGTCCCAATTGAGCTCTTTGGGGATTACGCTACCTCTCTCCTCCGGCACACCCGGACCAAACCGCGCTTTGGTGAACAACAGCAACCACAACATTGCTCCACGCCTGGGCTTGGCTTGGGACGTGAAGGGTGATGGCAAGACTGCGGTTCGTGTCGGAGTTGGACAATTCTTCCAACGCGAACTAGTGGGTATTGATGAGTCGCTGGCGCGCACTGCGCCGTTCGTCATCAACGCTACGGATGTGCGTACTTTCTCCACCCCGTCGCCGTTGTCGAGCCCAGCAGTTTCGCCGAACGCTGCAAAGGATCCAACGGCCGTTACGCCGAACAGTTGGCAGTGGAACGCGTCTGTGGAACGGGAACTTGCCCGCAACACGACACTGTCCGTCGGCTACGTCGGAAACGCGGGCATCCACCTGACCTCGATGGCCGATCTGAACCGCATTCCGCAAGCCGATTGGCTGGCGGGAGCGTTCTCTAGCGGCAGCGCCCTGAATTCTCTGCGTCCTGCGGATAACTTCGGAACGATCGGGTTGTTTGCGCGCGGCGGCCACGCCAGTTATCACTCGTTGCAAGCGTTGTTCCGAGCACGGACGGGTAACTACTCCACGTTCCAGGCAGCCTACACCTGGTCTCACTCCATCGGTGACGTCGACTTGGACAATTCCTCTGGCAGCTTGAACAACCAGGCGTTCATTGATCCTTCGAACACCAGCCTGAGCAAGGGCAATACGAACATTAACCGGCCGCAGATTTTCGTGGCCAACGAAGTGTTCTATCTGCCGAAGCTGGCAAATAAGAGCATGGTTGTTCGTCAAGTACTTGGCGGCTGGGAAGCCAACAGCATCATCAGCATAAGCTCTGGCTCCTCCTTGACGGTGTACAGCAACGGCGCAAGCGGAAACAGCTTGACCTATATTTGCCCGGCGGGAAGCACTTGTAGTGCTTGCGCTGGCGCGACTCCTGGGACCACGGTGCAGGTCAACAGCCCGCTCAACTCGCTGACCGGGACGGGCTACAGCAACAACCAACGGCCGAACGCAACTGGGATAGGCTGCAATTCCGGCGAAAACGGCAACCAGATCCTGAATCCGGCTGCTTTCACCGTAGTCGGATACACGCTGGGAACGATCGGAACAGTCGGCCGGGGCACTTGCTATGGGCCAACCTTCCGCAACATCGACTTCCAGATGGCCAAGAACTGGTATTTCAAGGAACATTACCGCGTCAAGTTCAGCATGGACTTCTTCAACGCGTTCAACCATCCGAACTTTACCGGCAATGACCTGGAAGGCGCAGGTTACGGAGCCAACGGTTTGCACTGCAACGACGCCGTGGGACCCTGCGGTTTGACCGTGAACCCAATGACCGGCGTAACGACCAACCTGTCCAACAACGTTGTCACCAGCCAAAACGCTGGCGGCATCGGCGGCAACTTTGGAAAGACGTTCGTCGTCCAAGCTGCGCGCGAACTCCAGTACACACTGAGGATCTACTTCTAAGCTTCACGAATCGTACGTAGTTAACTCCTTCAGCGGCGGGACTTGCTATTTCGAGTCCCGCCGCTTATTTTTGAAACTGCTCCATGGGATTTTCTCTTCGTGAATTTCCAGCAAAATAAGGTGCGGTTGCGCCGAGCCGGACTGCGGCGGCGAAGTTTGGCACTTTGCGCTTGCTCCTTATTTCTGGCAGGGCACGCCTGGGGAATGCCGCAAACGAGTGCGGGTGGCATCGAGAAGCATAAGTCTTCCTCGAACGCCGAACGACCCAATGATGCCGCCGTACAACTGCAAAAACGGCTTGATCAGGTACAACGTGCGAAGTCTTCCGGACAGCCTGCCGCGGTCGCTCATGCCAGCGAGGCGGTAATCGCACTAGCATTGCGTGAATTAGGTCAGGTCAGGTTGCTTGAGTCTGCCTACTCACAGGCTTCTGAGCTTTACACCCGTTCGCTGGATTTTGAGAGTATTCCTGACACGCGGGTGGATTTGGCGATTGCGAAGCTACAAGGCCGCCAAGCCGATGAAGCCATTGCAGAGGCCGACCGTGCGCTTCTCGACGATCCCAACAATGTCCGAGCGTTTCAGATACTGGGCCAAGCATGGACTCGCAAGAATGACTATCCCCGTGCGGCGCACGCTTTGACGCAAGCCGCGGACATCGCGCCAACTATCGAGAATCTGTACACGCTGGCGATTGCACTGCTGGCAACCAAGGATGCGGGCGACCGATCTCGGGCCGATCAAGTCTTCGCCCAGATGATTAAGGTGGCCGGTGATTCTGGATCGATCCACGTGATGTTTGGACGGGCGTATCGCGATGCAGGGGATCTGCCGGCGGCAATACGCGAGTTTGAAACGGCCATTAAACTGGACACGCGCACGCCGCATGCTCACTATTTTCTAGGACTCGCGCACCTCGCCAGCAATGAATGGGCTGCAACTCCGGGAGTCAGCGCGGAATTTAAGAAGGAATTAGAATTCTATCCTCAAGATTATTTGGCGAACTACATGATGGGCTTTGTCAGTTCCGGCGAGCGGAAATACGACGAGGGCAACAAATATCTGAAGCAGGCCGTTACCATAAATCCGGAAGCGCCAGACCCGTGGCTGTATCTTGGACTGAATGCATACGCGGTGAACGACATGACTGCGGCGGAGAAATATTTTCGGAAGGCGATTCTCTATACCGGTGCGGATGAGTCGCGTTCGAACTATCAAATTCGTCGCGCGTACATTGATCTTGGCCGGATCCTGACAGCCTCTGGACGAAAAGAAGAAGGCGAGACCTTTCTGGAGAAGGCGCGAGCGCTGCAAAACAAGGTTTTGCAATCCAGCCAACAAGGCATGGCCGCACATTACGCGGAGGAAGGCGCGAATTCCACCACGTCGGCCGCGGTGATTCTCCCTCTCACAATCGATGACAAGACGCAGGCCAATCTGGAAGAACCCGCGAACGCGGATCCCTTTGCCCAAGTTGATCCGGCGGTGCTCGCGAGGGCCAATCTAACGGAAAAGCAGAAGCAACAGGCAGACACACAAGAAAAAGAACTGCGGGCGGTATTGGCGCAAAGCTTCAGCGATCTGGCGACTTCGGAAGCGATTCGCAAGGACTACAGTGCGGCGCTGGGACATTACCAGGAGGCGGAGCAATGGAATGCGGCTCAGCCAGGCTTAATGCGCAGTTTGGGAACGGCGGCGTTTCGTGCGCAGAATTATCCGGAGGCGGTACGCGGGTTATCCGCAGCGTTGAGATCGAATCCCGAAGATGGTGCGGTGCGCGCCATGCTGGGTATGGCGTATTTTGGCGAAGAGAAGTTTGCCGATGCCGCGAAGACATTCAAACCGCTGGGCGAGCGAGGGATGCAAGACGCAGCGGTGGGCTATGCTTGGGCGAGTGCATTGGCGCGCCAGGGAGATCTGAAACAAGCCAGTGAAGTGCTTGGAGAATTTGAGAAAGGCGATCGTTCCAGCGGCACGTTGCTGTTGGTCGGGCAAGAGTGGATTGAAATTGGAGATTATGCACGAGCGGTGGCAACTCTGCATCGAGCGTTGCAGCTTTCACCGTCGCTACTTAAGGCCCATTATTTTGCAGGACAGGCATATCTTCGGTGGGAACATTGGAACGAGGCGGCGCAAGAATTTCAGGCCGAGCTCGCGTTGAATCCGGCGGATACCGAAGCCAAATACAACCTGGGCTTTGTTTACCTACAACAGTCGCGTTCGGCCGAAGCGGAAGCGCTGTTTGCAGAAGTGCTGAGCGCTCATCCAGAGCACGCT
>JBAVNY010000475.1:0-2871 GCA_049691535.1 Candidatus Acidiferrum sp. | reverse complement strand
GTGTACGTGTGACGGAACGTGTGAAAGCCGACTCGTTTCGGAATCTTGGCGTTCTCCACCGCCGGCTTTCCGTATCGTCTCCACAGCGTTTCCGGCCACCACGGTTGTTTTCCTTTCATCCCGGGCGACGCGAACACCCAGTTTGTTGGTTGGTTGTATTTGCTGGTATCTCTGAACCTCTTCAGAGAGTCTGCAAGTGCTGAGTCGAGTGGCACATCCTTGGCCGATGCCTCGGTCTTTGGCGTACCCTCGACCATCATGACTACGGAGCGGCGAACATGGATCACAAGTTTGTCGAAATCCACGTCCTGCCACTGTAGTCCGATGAGTTCTCCTCTCCGTAGTCCTGTAAACGCGTCCAATTCCGCGGCTGTACGCAGAGGTTCGGGCAATCGAGCCTGCGGTCGTCGAATAACCACAGTCTGCTCGGGTCGAGGAGCCGACATTGTTATGAAATCACTTAACGCCTCGGCCGGACCTCCGCGTTGACTGCGTTCTCTCCCCAACCTAAGATGAGCACCGCATGGCCGAGTCCTCATTGCTGAACGGACAGAGCGTCTCGCACTACCGTATCCTGCATAAAATCGGTGCGGGTGGCATGGGCGAAGTGTATCGGGCCACGGACACGAAACTTGGACGCGACGTGGCGCTCAAGATCCTGCCACACGATGTTGCCAATGATCCCGAACGACTTACCCGTTTTCAGCGTGAGGCTCGCGCAGTTGCTGCGCTCAACCACCCAAACGTCGTGACGCTCTATTCCGTGGAGGAGTGCGACGGAAGGCACTTTTTCACCATGGAGTTGATCGAGGGCCAATCGCTCGATCGGATTATTCCTGCCAACGGCCTGCCCGTCAGGCAAATTGTCGAAATTGCGAACGCACTCGCCGAAGCGCTAGCCGCAGCACACGAGAAAGGAATACTGCATCGCGACCTGAAACCGGCAAACGTAATGGTGACAAAGGAAGGCCGTGTCAAAGTTCTGGATTTCGGATTGGCAAAAGATGTTGGGGCCGAAACCCTAAATGACGCCACACTGACATCGGCTGGCCGTACGCAAGCCGGAATGGACATGGGGACGCCAGCCTACATGTCACCGGAACAAGTGTTGGGACACCCACTCGACGTTCGCACCGACATCTTTTCACTGGGCGTCGTGTTGCACGAATTGGCGACGGGGCGACGGCCATTCGAGGGAACCTCGTCGTTCGAACTAGTCTCCTCGATCCTGCGCGACACCCCACAGCCGGTTACCGACGCGCGGCCAGACCTGCCTGTAGACATGGCGCGGGTCATCCGACGGTGTCTGGAAAAGGAACCGCGTTATCGCATGCAGACCGCACGCGATGTCAGCAACGAGTTCCGCGACCTGGCGCGGATTGCATCCCACTCATCGCCGGTTCCCCCCTTGGCGTCGCGTAGTCCAGCTACGTCGGACTCGGGTGCTACTCGTATCGAAGAAGGCTTTTGGGTCGCTGTCTTACCTTTCAAATACAGTGGAGGCAACGCCGATCTCGCCGCATTAGCGGAGGGCCTGACGGACGATGTCATCACCGGTTTATCGCGCTTCTCTTATCTCAAGGTCATCGCCCGGAGTTCCACGTCACGATATGCGCGCGAGACCGTGGACGTGCGCATCGCGGCCAAAGACCTCGGTTCCCGCTATGTTATGGAGGGAAGTGTTCGCCAGGCTGGCATGAAGGTACGGATCGTTGCCCAGCTGGTTGATGCTACCTCAGGCGCGGGCCTGTGGGCGGAAACTTATGACTACCCCTTCAGTCCCGATGCCGTGTTGGACCTTGTGGATGATGTTGTCCCGCGAATCGTCTCCACCGTTGCCGACACACAAGGGATTCTGCCGCACAGCATGACCGAGGCGCTCCGGAATCGAGCGCCCCAAGATTTGAGCCCATACGAGGCGGTACTGCGGAGTTTCGGGCACTTCCAGCGTATCAGTGCATCAGAACATTTAGCGGCAAGAACCGCTTTGGAGCACGCTGTGAAACAGCCGCCCGATCGCGGTGATTGCTGGGCTATCCTGGCGATGCTCTACCGCGAAGAGTACACGCACGGGTTCAACCTGCAACCAGATCCACTCGGACGAGCGTTGACGGCAGCTCGGCGTGCGCTTGATGTAGCGCCCTCCAATCACCTTGCTCATCACGCCCTGGCCTCGACACTATTCTTTCGGAAGGAATTTGGGGCGTTCCGTGTCGCAGCGGAGCGGGCTATCGCGCTCAACTCCATGGACAGCCTCGCGGCCGGATACCTTGGCCTACAGATCGCCTTTTCCGGCGATTGGGAGCGCGGCTGTTTTCTGGCGGAAAGGGCTATGCGACTTAATCCTAATCATCCCGGCTGGTATTGGTTTCCCTCGTGCTTGAACGCATATCGCCTGCGCGACTATCGTCGCGCTCTGGAGATCGCCCTTCGAGTCAACTTGCCTGAATTCTGGCGAACACAATTTGCCTTGGCAGCCATTTACGGGCAACTCGACGAGCTGGACGCAGCACGGAGTGCCGGTCAGGAATTATTGAAGATTCGGCCAGACTTTGCCACGGTTGGACGTACGGAACTCAACAAGTGGTGGGATGCCGAGCTGATTGAACATCTCATTGATGGTCTTCGCAAGGGGGGACTGGAAATCGCCGGCGGTCAGAAAAGTACAGCCACTGACTCTGCAGCCATATGATGACCCGCGGAACCAACCCCGCTCCTGCGACTCCGCCTGTCCATTCACGCCCTTTTCCTGCCTCAACTCCTTCGGCGGTGCATCGTTCAGATTAGTTGACGATCCGAGCCAGAAGCTGATGATGCCGTTCCAATAACAGTTGAGTCTGTTGAAAAATCAGGACGATATAAACGGCAGTT
>JBAVNY010000474.1:0-26138 GCA_049691535.1 Candidatus Acidiferrum sp. | reverse complement strand
GGCTGGGACAACGGGCGGCTGGCGTTATTCTCGTTTCACATTATGGGGACGGCGCGACTGGGAAGTTCGCCTAAGGAATCGGCGACGAACCCGGATGGAGAGACGTGGGAGGCGAAGGGATTGTACGTAATGGACGCGGCGAGTTTTCCGAGCGCTTCGGGGGTCAACCCGATGATTTCGATTGAAGGGATAGCGCACCGGAACGCGGGGATGCTGGCTTCGCGGCTTTAAGTAGGTATAATTACGTAAGGGTAATATGCATTGGAAACAACCGACTATGTGAGTGGCGTGAAGCCTGCTAACGTGTCTATCCCCGTCCTCGGGGGTGCAGAAAGGCCGCGTGCCGGCGCGGTTTACGGATATAGCTTGCCTACGAAGCCCAGCCTTAACTTGAGAAGTGTGTGTAAACGGGAAGCCGCGTTCACCCTGACGGAACTGGTGGTGGCGCTGGCGATAGCCCTAATTCTGGCAGGGATTGGGTTGCCGTCGTTTTTGCGGGCGTATCACACGTATCAGTTGACCAACGCGGCGCAGCAGGTGGCGGATATTTTGCGGCTGACGAGATATGAGGCGATTCGGCTGAATACGCAGGTGAATTGTTTGATACAGACGTCCACATCAGATTCGACCATGACCAACGTATGGGCGGATTCCAACAAGAATAACGCTATAGATCCCGGAGAAAAAACGGCGTTACTGCAGAGTTCTGGGAATTTGGTGAGTGCTGGAGCGGTACCGGGAGCGTCCGCGCTGCCAGCGGCGGCAAATTTAATTGTGACGCCGGTAAATCCGTCTGCCACGAACGGGCAGGTGCAGTTCGATGCGCGTGGAGCGGTAATTCCGCCGGGGGCGACAAGCGCGGGGACGATAAGCGTACTCTATCTGGCCAACACGACTTCACCGGACCCAGGCTATCGCGCGGTGATTTTATTGCCGGCAGGATCGATACAGATTTGGACTTCGGATGGATCGGGGAACTGGCAGCAGCTACGTTGAGAATAGGAGTTAGGGCAAGCGCTCATGTCTGAACAGAAACAAAAGCAGCAGCGGGGCTTCACGCTGATTGAGATGATGATCGCCACGATCGTGGTGCTGGTGGGATTGGTCGCAGTGGCACAACTGGTGCCGGCCTCGGCACTACTCAACGCGAGCAATCGGAATGACGGCACGGCACTGGTGTTTGCCCAGAGGGAATTGGAATTTATTCGCGAGCAGCCATTGGGCGTGCCGGTGGCGCCGCCTCCTACGTTTAGCGATCCGCTGGGAGTGTTGTGCCCGCCGAGCACGGCGTGCGGCTTGGGCGATCCATCACAACGAAATGTGCTGATAGGTAGCCCGGTGGTTACCGGAGCTACGCCGATCATTGATTTTTCCGCGGCGCAGGTACCTGGATACGGTTTCACCTACACGGATCCGAACGATCCCTTCGGCGCGAGCTACGATGTGCGCTGGGCGGTGATTACGTTTACGAATCCGCAGACGAATGTCACCACTGGCAGGCGAATTATTCTCGGAGTTTTTCGGCGCGGCATGAGGACGCCCACGCTGCCCATCACGCTGGACACCATGGTGGAGAAATAACTTGGTCCGCCGGCAAGAGCGAAGAGCGGGATTTACGCTCATCGAATTGCTTTTGGCAATGGCGGTGTTTCTGGTGATTTGCGGAGCGATGTTCAGCCTGCTGCAACTCTCGCAACAGCGGTATTCCAGCGAGACGCAACTTTCCGGCTCGTTCCAGGAAGCGCGGCTGGCCATGGATCAGATCGTGCGAGACGTAAATGATGCGGGATTCCCTTCGGCGGGCATGTTTTCGAAATTGCCGGTCAGCACGTCGTACGCGATCGGGCCGGTGGCGTGGTGGCCAAATTATCCGACCTCGCCGTGTATTGTAGGGTCGACGTGCAATCCATCCCCCGGAGACTTCGACTTGATCATCGAGACAAGCCTCCAAACCCCCACAGGTCCGGTGCTCACATGGATTCGCTATCAACTTGTCGGCACAACGTTAATGCGAGGTTCGATCGCCAAGAACGGAACGGATCCGATTGGGGCGACGTCCGGGCCAGGAGTGATGGTGCCATTTCTCGTAAATGTGATGAATAATGCGATGAACAGTTCGCCGGCACAGTTTGCGCAGATTACGGCGTCGTACCCATCGATGTTTCCCGGCGGGAATCCTGTGCCGATATTTCAGTATTCGTGTGAGACGCCAACCGCAGTTGTTTCGTGCACCAACGTGAATGCGGGTGCTTATAATACGGCGGTGAACATCAGGGACGTGGACATCACGCTGATTGTGATGACCCAGTTGCCGGATGCACAGACTCAGCAGATCAAGCTGATTGAGCTGAACGGCCGCGGACATCGGCTGAACCCGGCAAATTAGTCACGCGAGATTCGATGAAGAACATGCGGAAAATACGAGCGGAGCGAGGGCGGCGGGAAAGCGGCGCGGCTTTGCTGATTGCCATTTTTGCGTTGCTGCTTATCAGCGTGGTGGCGATCGCGCTGGTGGTGTCGCAAGGAACGGATAGCGCGCTGGCGGGAAACTATCGGACATCGACGGCGGGCTACTATGCGGCGATGGCGGGTTTGGAGGAAGCGCGCGGGCGGTTACTGGCGAAGAATCCGGACTGCTTTGTAACTCGTATCACCGCTCCAAATTGTCCCAATGCAGGGTTTATACCTGTAGACACTTCGATGAGCTCTTGGCCCTGGACGATATTGCCGGATATGCAGCTTACGGACGTCCGCTACATCCTAAATCCTGCAAGCGGCGAAACGGTGGATCCGACGAGTGTCAACCCGAACAACTATCCTGACAAAGAATATCAGCAGGAATTGGGATGGTCGCTCAGTGGTGCGAATGTCCAAACCATTGCTTCCGTATGGAGCGCGACCGGTACAAATGGTCCGGCTTACAAATGGGTGCGAATAAATCCGGTCACCGAGCATGCGTTGAACCAGGATGTAAACAGCGACGGCACCTACGACAGTGCAACAGCGTTGCTTTATGATCCGGCGAATCTAGATGCCGGCAACAATCTCAGGCCCGGACTGTTGCCTGGCTTGGTGCTGCCTCCACCGCAATGTTCGTCTGTAATGCCGTTGCCAAACTGTCGCCCAACTGCTGTGCAGGCCTTAGAAATCACTTCGCTGTCAGTGATGCCAAACGGCAGCCAGCGCATGTTGCAATATGTGGTAGTGCCGTATGCGATTGCCCCACAACTTTGGTATCCGTCGTCGTGGATGCCGCCTCCGACTAGTCCCACAGGCATGCCGTTTCCCGCAGCGCTAACACTCGCTGGGAACCACGTAAATTTTACGGGTCCTGGCTCTGCCAATTTCTATGTGAACGGGCAGGATCCCTGCGGGACCTCGCCCAACGATTTGGTGTACTCGATTGCCTACACCAATAGCGTAGACAGTCCCGCCATTACCGGAGCTGCTTTACCTTTGTCGAATTATTTGGGAGCACCTCAGAAATCAGGCGCACCCGCACCGCCACCTTCAACAGCAAGCAGTCCGGGTGTTGGCAACATCAACCAGGTTCCGGCCTACAGCCCGCTGATACGTCCGAATTGGTTAACGCCGGGCGGGCTTGATTCCGTCGTGCAAGACATCACGAAAGCCGCCGATGTGGTTTTGACTGGGCCGGTCACTGCGAACGCGAGCTTAACACCCTTGGGGATGACGCCAAACAATCCGATGACCATCGTGGTAAATGGCGATCTGGACTTCAACGCGTGGCATCAGACGGGTTACGGCATTCTTCTGGTGACTGGAAATTTGAAGTACGACCCGGATGCGACTTGGGAGGGCTTGGTGCTGGTCATTGGCCAAGGAAATTTCATTTCGACGAAAGGTGGTAACGGTGGAATCGACGGAGCCGTCTTCATTGCCAAGACGCGCGACGCGTCGGGGAACCTGCTTTCTCCGCCAAATCTTACATCTTCTTTGGGCGCAGCGTCGTTCAGTGAAACTAATAGCGGCTCGGCCAAAGGAATTAATTACAACAGCTGCTGGCTCAACGGCACGCCCGCAGCACCCGGCGCGTTGACCTATCCCATCACCTACAAAGTTTTGTCGTTCCGCGAAATTCCTGTGAATTGAAGCGCAGTCTGCGCGTCGCGAGATTGCGTATGGCGGAGTTCCATGACCTGAAAGGGGAGAGGCGGTATACTTGTGGGATGGGACAAGGGGCTAGAGCTGCGGAGATGCATGGGACGACTGTCCTGTGCGTGCGAAAAGAAAATAAGGTGGTGCTGATCGCGGATGGTCAGGTGACGATGGGCGACCACGTGATGAAGCATACGGCGCGGAAGACGCGTCGGCTGTACAACGACAAAGTGGTGGCGGGATTTGCGGGATCAACGGCGGACGCAATTTCGCTCTTTGAACGTTTCGAAGGAAAACTTCAAGAACATTCCGGGAATCTACAAAAGGCGTCGGTGGAGCTGGCCAAAGAGTGGCGCAAGGATCGAGCGCTGCGCCATTTGGAGGCATTGCTGATTGTGGCGGATGCCAAGGCTACGTTTATGCTGTCGGGAAACGGCGACGTGATTGAGCCGGACGACGGGCTCTGCGCGATTGGATCTGGCGGCACGTATGCGCTGGCGGCGGCGCGCGCGATGATCAAGCATTCGAAACTGACAGTAAAAGAATTGGCGATGGAAGCGATGCGGATCGCCAGCGAAATTTGTATTTATACGAACGCGAACTTTACGGTAGAAGAAATCTAAGAGAGACGCCGGGGCGGAGTGGCTCGGGCACAGGCAAGGAAGCGAATCTAAATGCCAACAAAGAGTGAAAAAGAGATCACGCTGCTGCCCGGTAATAATGGGGCTGGCCGGCCAGACGACCCGGAAACAGCACTACCGGCGCTGGACGAAATGACGCCACGGGAGATTGTGGCGGAACTGGACAAATACATCGTGGGCCAAGCGGCTGCAAAACGTGCGGTGGCGGTAGCTTTGCGGAATCGCGTGCGGCGGCAGAAGCTTCCACCAGAAATTGCCGAAGATGTGCTGCCCAAGAATATTCTGATGATTGGACCGACGGGTGTCGGTAAAACGGAAATTGCGAGACGGCTAGCGCGATTGGCGGGCTGCCCGTTTGTAAAGGTCGAGGCTTCGAAGTATACGGAAGTTGGCTATGTAGGGCGCGACGTGGAATCGATGGTGCGCGATTTGGTGGAAACGGCCATCGACATGGTGCGGGAAGAAAAGCTGGATGAAGTGGCGGATCGCGCGGAGCAAGCGGCGGAAGAACGCGTACTGGATTTGCTGTTGCCAGCGCCACCCGCACCTGCCCCGGGAACGTCGGAAGTCGATTTGGCGGCACAACGCGAGCAGACGCAACGGACGCGGGAAAAGCTGCGAGCGCAATTGCGGGAAGGTAAGTTGGACCAGCGCATGGTGGATTTGGAAGTGCGCGAGCGGGCCATGCCATCGTTCGAGATCATTTCGAATCAAGGCATCGAAGAGATGGACGTGAACCTGAAGGACATGCTGAGTGGCTTCTTCGGGCAGCAGAAAAAGAAACGCAAGATGTCGATTGCGGACGCGTTTGAATATCTGATTCAAGAAGAAGAAAACAAGCTGCTGGATATGGAGCAGGTGACACGCGTCGCGGTGGAACGCGCGGAGCAGATGGGAATTATCTTCATCGACGAGATCGATAAGGTGGCGGGGCGCGAAGCAGGGCATGGGCCGGATGTGTCGCGGGAAGGCGTGCAGCGCGACATTCTGCCGATTATTGAAGGAACGACGGTAAACACGCGGTACGGCATGATTCGCACCGACCATATTTTATTTGTGGCGGCGGGCGCGTTTCACGTGACCAAGCCTTCAGACTTGATACCGGAATTGCAAGGACGTTTGCCGATCCGTGTGGAGATGCAGTCGCTGAAGGAAGAAGACTTCGTGCGAATTTTGACCGAGCCGAAGAACGCGCTACTGAAGCAGTACATCGCGTTGTTGGAAACGGAAGGCGTAAAACTGCAGTTCACCGAAGATGCGGTGCAGGCCATTGCGCGGTTTGCGACCAGCGTGAACGAGCAAACAGAAAATATTGGCGCGCGACGGCTACACACCATCCTGGAGAAGGTGCTGGACGAATTGTCGTTTGAGGCGCCGGACCTGAAAAAGAAGTCGGTGAAAATCGATGCGGCGTACGTGACCAAACAGCTGGCTGACATCGTGAAGAACCAAGACCTTAGCCGTTACATTCTCTGAGATTCTTACCACTTCAATGCAAACGCGCAGGCCGGGCCCTACCGGCGCACCACGCCTAAGCAAACCACAAAGCTGGTTATTCATTTGTTCGCTGTGGCTGGTATGGGTGTGCTTCGCGGTTGCGGGATGCGGAGCGCCGGGCGAGCCGACTCCCCCTTCGCCGCAGATTCCTGAAGCGATTACCGACTTGAGTGCGCACCAGGCGGGCGACGCGGTGCAACTGTCGTTTGGCGCACCGAGTAAAAGCACACGAGGCGAGCGACTAAAGGAACCACCGACCATGGAAGTGTTGCGCGGCGGATTGAAGCCGGACGGAATGGTGGATCCTAAATCGTTTCGCGTGGTGGATACGATTCCGGGATCGCTGCTGGCCAGCTACCAGCAAAAAAATAAGGTGGTTTTTGAGGATGCGATTGCCCCGGACATGATCCGCGCAGACCCCGGAAAAAGTGTGGTGTATGAGGTGCGCGCGCGGGTGTCCGACAAGAAAACCTCAGCAAGTTCGAACGATGTGACGTTGAACCTGTACCCGGTGCCGGAGCACATTGCGTCCATAAACGTGACGGTCACGGAAAACGGCGTGCAGCTCAAGTGGGCGGCGCGGACGCGCACGTCTGGCGGCGAAGGCCTGGCGAAGATATTTGAATATCGGGTGTACCGCGGCGACTTTGACCCAGTTTCCGCAGAGAGCGCAGTCAAAGAGGCGCGGGATGCCAAATGGAAAGTGCCGCTGGCTCTAATTGGCAAAACGCAGGAGCCGGAGTATCTGGACGGCAGCGCGGAGTACGGGAAAACGTACGGGTACGTGGTGAGAAGCGTGGTGAGCGCGGGCGGAAACCTGCTGGAGTCGGGGGATTCGGCGCTTGCGGTGGTGACGCCCAAAGACACATTTCCGCCAGCGTCACCGCAGGGTCTGGTAGCTGCAGTCTTACCGGGAGAGAACGGAACAGCAACAGCGGACCTTTCGTGGGCAATTGGGACCGAGCCTGATTTGGCGGGCTACCGGGTGTATCGGAGCGAACAAGAAGGGGTTAGGGGTCAGCTCTTGACGCCGGAGCTGTTGCCAACGCCCGCTTATCGGGATACGGGATTGCCAAGCGGCAAGCGCTACTGGTATACGGTGACGGCCGTGGACCGCGCCGGAAACGAGAGCGCGCCGAGCGTGCAGCAGGTTGTAGAAACACAGCAACCTTCTTCGTAAGTCTGGGTTAAAGAGGTTTGGGAAATTTTGGATTGGTGACCAGCGCCATGCCAGAGTTGAGCACGCCCCACGGCGATCATAGAATTGGAATTTTGCGGAGCGCCCCGGTACGAACTGGGATTTACACCGGTGTATTTTTATCGGTGTGTTTTGCCACGTGGGTGTTGGTGGCAAATCGTGTGCCGGAACTGGAGCCGCTCGCTTTCGCCCGCAACGCGGGTGCGGTTGGGTTGATGGCTATTGCGGCGTGCGTGCCGGCAATGCGGTTTTACAGCAGCCCTGGCGAGCTGCTAAGTTCGGGACTGTTGGGCTGGTCGCTGCTGACGTTGACCTTTCGAATTCTGTGCATCAAGTTTGACCTTCTGGATGAGAGCTACAGCACCTTCCAAATCTTTGTGATCGGAAGCGTCTGCTATTTGATAGTTGCGACTCTGGCGTGGATTGGTACCATCATACGGAGAGCACGCGCGTCTCATATTTCTCATACAAATCATTAAAGCGAGCCAAAAATGAAATTTTGCCGATTCCGGCAGGGTGCTTCAGGAAAAGTGCCGGGTGCGTCTGCAAGTTACGGAGTATTCGAAGGGGAGACGATTCGGGAGATCAAGGGAGTGCCTTGGGGGCAGTGGTCGCAAGTAGAAAAAAGTTTTGCGGTGAAGGAATGCCGGCTACTCGCGCCAGTGGAACCAAGCAAGATTGTTTGTGTGGGAAGGAATTACGCCGCGCACGCGGCCGAAATGGGCGGCGAGCCTCCCAAGGAACCGCTGATTTTCCTGAAACCGCCCTCATCAATCATCGGAGCGGAAGACGCTATTGTCCTGACGAAATATTCGCAAAAAGTGGAGCACGAAGGCGAGCTGGGAGTAGTGATCGGTAAAACGTGCGCGCACTTGAGTGATGACGAAGACCCATTGAAATACGTGCTGGGTTATACCTGCGTGAACGACGTAACGGCGCGCGATATTCAGAAGAGCGACGTGCAATTTGCCAGGGCGAAGGGCTTCGATACGTTTTGTCCCATCGGCCCGCACATCGAAACGGAATTGGATCCCAAGGATGTGCTGGTAGAGACGTATGTAAATGGCGCGCGGCGGCAATCAGGAAGCACAACGCTGATGATTTTTTCCGTGGTGTATTTGATTCGTTGGATTTCGAGGATGATGACACTGCTGCCGGGGGACATAATCGCTACGGGAACGCCGGCGGGAGTGGGCCCACTTGTGGCTGGGGATAAGGTGGAAGTGTCGGTAGCCGGAATCGGGGTGTTGCGTAATCCGGTGCACCCGCCGCAGGCGTAACTACGCAGCGAGACAGCGCTTCGGTAGAATGATTTCGGCTGTGGAATGAAACTGTAAACAGAAGGCGCGCTGCGCTTAGGTAGCGTCCGTTTTCAAACAGCAGCACACAGAGTTTATCGGGGGAGAGGTAGAACGTTGAAAGATTTAGTTGGCGATTGGAAAACGGTGGCGGCGGTGGCTGGGGGAGGAATCGCTGCAATCGCGATGATTGTCTACGCGTTTGTGCGACCAAAGGTGAATCCGGAGGAATCGGAACGGAAGCGGCGGCTGCACCTGAATCACATTGGCCGGATTGCCGAGGGCCAAGTGGTGGAGTTGGCAGAGCATCCGCCAGAACCTGCGGAAGTGAAGCGTGGACTGTTGGGAAGCAAGCCGCAACCGCTGGCGGACATGAGACCGCGGCATCTGGTGTCTTATAGCTACGCGATCTCCGGGGTGACGTATCAAACGGCGCAGGATATTACCGGGCTGGAGAGTCAGGTGCGTTTTGAGAGGCTGGTCGCTGGACAGCCGGCAAGCGTGAAGTATGATCCATCGAATCCCAGCGATTCGATACTGGTTGCGGATGACTGGTCTGGCCTTCGCTAGGAGGCCGCTGAAGAACCCCTGATTGGGGCTGGCGAAGCTGGCCCACTCCTAGTGAATGCGTTATGCTTGGCTGAAAACGCAGTAGATGCGTGTTTCGGTTAAGAAGTAGCGCGTTGGCATGAAACAATTCCTGGCTTCGATTCTAACGACGATCATGATTGTGGCGATGACGCTGAGCGCCATGGCCATCCTGGTGCGTGCAACGCTGTATGTGACTGCGATTCAATCACCACTGGAACGTGCTGGAGCTATCGCTGCAGAAGTAGTGCTGGGCGTGGTGCTGCTGCTGGGCACGGTATGGCTGGCAACGCACTTGGCCGTACTGATTTTTGCGCCAAAGGATGAACCAACCAACGGAGGCCCGCTTGGCTGAGAAGAGTAATGTGACCTGGCTATCCTCGGCTAAAGCCGATCGTGTGGAACAGTTGCGCAAGATGTCTGCGGAAGCGGAAGCCGGTGGCGGTGCGGAGCGTAGGGAACGAGAGCACAAGGTGGGAAAGCTCTCGGCGCGCGAGCGAATCGATTTGTTGCTGGATGAAGGGACGTTCGAGGAACTGGATAAGTTTGTGCGGCATCGCTGCGTGGATTTTGGTTCGGAGGAGATGCGGCCAACCGGAGATGGATTTGTCACAGGATTTGGGCGGATCGATGGGCGACTGGTGTATGTGTTCGCGCAAGACTTCACGGTGTTCGGCGGATCGCTTTCGGAAACCAACGCGCTGAAGATTTGCAAAATTATGGATTTGGCGATGCGCAATGGCGCGCCGGTGATTGGGTTGAATGATTCGGGAGGAGCGCGGATTCAGGAGGGAGTGGCTTCGCTGGCGGGGTACGCAGATATTTTTCTGCGCAACACGCTGGCCAGTGGAGTGATTCCGCAGTTGAGCGCGATTATGGGGCCATGCGCCGGGGGAGCGGTCTATTCACCGGCGATTACCGATTTCATTTTTATGACGCAGGAAACGTCGTACATGTTTGTGACCGGGCCGGATGTGATCAAGACGGTGACGCACGAAGAAGTGAGCAAGCAGGAGTTGGGCGGGGCCATGACGCACAACGCCACGAGCGGGGTGGCTCATTTTGTTTCGCGGGATGATGCGGATTGCTGCGCGATGCTGCGGGAACTGTTCAGCTTTTTGCCGTCGAACAACATGGAAGATCCGCCGCGGGCGGTGACACACGATCCGGCCGACCGGCGGGAAGAGTCGCTGAATAATATTGTTCCGCAAGATCCGCAAAAACCGTATGACATTAAGGATGTGATCCACCTGATAGTGGATGATAATTACTTTTTCGAGGTGCATGAACACTTCGCGAAAAATATTGTGGTGGGATTCGCGCGGCTGGATGGGCGGCCGGTGGGAATCGTGGCGAATCAACCGGCGTTTCTGGCGGGGACGTTGGACATCAACGCGTCGGTGAAGGGCGCGCGCTTCGTGCGATTCTGCGATGCGTTCAACATTCCGCTGATTACGTTCGAAGATGTGCCGGGATTTCTGCCGGGAACGCAGCAGGAATATGGCGGCATCATCAAGCATGGGGCGAAGCTGCTGTTTGCGTTTGCGGAAGCGACGGTGCCAAAGATTACCGTGATTACGCGCAAGGCGTATGGCGGGGCTTATTGCGTGATGGCGTCGAAGCATATTCGCACCGATGCGAATTTAGCGTGGCCTACGGCGGAGATTGCGGTGATGGGTCCGGAAGGCGCTGTGGATATCGTGTACAAGCGCGAACTGAGCAATGCGCCAGAGGCGGAACGGGCCAAGCTGAGGAAAGAGAAGGTAGCGGAGTTCCGGGACCGATTTGCGAATCCGTTTGTAGCGGCGGAACGGGGCTATGTGGATTCACTGATTGAGCCTGCGGAAACAAGAGCGAGAATCATTACTTCCCTTCGGGCGCTGGAAAATAAGCGCGACGTAAATCCTAAAAAGAAGCACGGCAACATTCCACTTTAGCGGCGTTGTGGGTTCGGCACATCTGATTGAGCACTCGATTGTGGAGCGGCCGATTAGACACTTCATCTGATTCCACGCGCAGGCGCTTTCCGGGCACATGCTAAACTCCTGCTGACTACGACCTCTATGTTCAAGAAAATCCTGATTGCCAATCGTGGCGAGATTGCTGTACGCATCGAGCGCGCGTGCCACGAATTGGGAATAACGACGGCGGCGGTGTTCAGCGACGTAGATCGCAATTCGCTGCACGTGCGCCTGGCGAACGAAGCGTATCCTATCGGGCCTGCTCCCTCTCGCGAAAGCTACCTGCGCATCGACAAGATCATGGACGTGGCGCGGCGGGCGGGCTGCGACGCAATTCATCCTGGCTACGGATTCCTTGCGGAAAATGCGGAACTGCCCCGGGCGTGTACGGATGTGGGGATCACGTTCATCGGACCATCGGCCGAGGCGATGGAGGCGATGGGCTCGAAGACGGCGGGCAAGCAATTGGCGCGGCGAACGGATGTGCCGACAGTGCCCGGGACGGACATAGCGCTAGAAAATCCGGAAGAAGTGCAGGCGCTAGCACGAAGCATGGGATATCCAGTGGTGTTGAAGGCGGTGGCGGGCGGTGGCGGAAAAGGAATGCGAGTGGTGGCGAACGATGCGGGGTTTACTGCGGCTTGGCGGGATGCAGCGTCGGAAGCGCTAAATGCGTTTGGAGACGCTCGCGTATTCCTGGAGAAGTATCTGATAGCGCCACGGCACATCGAGATTCAGATTTTTGCGGACGCGCATGGGCGCGTGGTGTCGCTGGGCGAACGGGAGTGTTCGGTGCAGCGGCGTCATCAAAAAGTGGTGGAGGAAGCGCCTTCACCGGTAGTCACGCCGGACTTGCGACGGAAAATGGGCGACGCGGCTGTGCGACTGGTGCGCGCTGGCGGGTATGTGAACGCGGGCACCGTGGAATTTCTGGTCGACGCGCAACTAAACTTTTACTTTTTGGAAGTGAACACACGTTTGCAGGTGGAACATCCGGTGACCGAGCAGGTCACGGGCCTGGATCTAGTGAAACTGCAAATCGCGATTGCGGCGGGACACCGGTTGCCGTTTGCGTGGGAGACGATTACACCGCGCGGACACGCCATGGAAGTGCGGTTGTATGCGGAAGATCCGGATAACAACTTTTTGCCCTGCCCGGGGCGGATTGTGGCACGACACGCACCAACCGGACCTGGGATTCGGCTGGACGAAGGCGTGTATGAAGGATGGACTGTGCCGATGGAATACGATCCATTGTTGAGCAAGTTGATCGCCTGGGGAAACAGCCGCGAGGAAACAATTGCGCGGCTGCGGCGCGCGCTGGATGAATACACGATTACGGGAATACGGACGAATGTAAGTTTGTTCCGGCGAATTTTGACCGAGCCGGAATTTTTGCGTTCGGAGATTCACACCAAGTGGCTGGACGATTTGCTGGCGAGGCCGCGTCCGGCGCCGACATCACCGGAATCAGGGGTCGAGGAGGCATCGGCTATTGCGGCGGCGTTCTGGGAGGCGACGCAAAAAAAGAGTAGTGAAGAAAGCGGGCCACAAACGAATGCTTCGCGCTGGAAGTTGGAAGGCCGGCGTGAACAACTGGATCGCACGCCATGAGATTCGAAGTTCATCTGACGGGAACGGTTGGGACGAAGACGCATGTCGTGGACTTCGAGAAACAGGAGAGTGGGCACCGCGTCACGCTAGATGGAAAGCTGATTGATGCGGACGTGGTGCAGGTGGCGCCGAATACGATTTCGATCCTGCTGCAGGGAAAGTCGTATGAAATTCACGTCACGCCGACGCTCGATGGGAAGCTAAAGGTTCAAACCGGGCCGGAGGAGTTCACCGCGGAAGTTCAGGATCCCCGGGCGTGGCGAGGACGCAAGCATGGAGCGCAGGAGGCGGAGGGACGTCAGCAGGTGATGTCGCCGATGCCGGGCAAAGTGATTCGACTGCTGGTGAATGTGGGCGACGAAGTGGAAGCCGGGCAAGGGTTAGTGGTGGTGGAAGCGATGAAGATGCAGAACGAGATTCGGTCGCCGAAGAAGGGAAAAGTGGAACGGGTATTGGTGAGTGAAGGGCAAAACGTAAACGCCGGAGAAGTTCTCGCCTGGGTGGAATAAAGACTAAGCAACGGACGGCAATCGCGGCGCGCCGTCGTAGCCAATAAAAAATGTACGGAAAACGCGCTTACTACTGAGTGGCTGCCGGTGAAGGCGCTGGCTTGGTATTAGGAATCGTGGACTTCGCCGCGTCGGGGAGTTTTCCCGCGGTTTCGACGACTTGCTGCGCAAGATAATTGGTTACGTGCGCTTCGTCGCGAGCGACGGCGAGATAGGCATTCCGCAAAAGCTGTTCTTTCCGGTTGCGCAAGGTGTCGCGAATGGTCTGCTGCACTTGCGGGTCGTTGACTCCACGGAGGCCGGCAGCTTCCCGCGCGACAAGTTTCAAAATGCGAATGCTATCGCGGAGCTGAACCGGCTGGCTGACCTGACCGGGTTTCAACGACAAGACCGCTTTCTTGAGCATGGGGTCGGTCTGCGCGGCGTTTAAAGAAGATTCCGGAATGTAGCCGAGATCACCACCGGAGGCCGCAGTGTTCGGATCCTCCGAGTAGTCCATAGCCAGCTGAGCAAAATCGGCGCCGCTGTTCAGCTTGTCCATGAGCATCTTGGCTTTGCGTTGCGCTTCCGCTTCGTTGGTGGCGTCGTCATTCTTGCGATTGCGAACTTGCGGCTCTTTACGAGGAGTGATGACGATCTGGGAGATGCGGAACTGCGCCTCAGCGACATTAAACTGGTTGCGATTAGCGTTGTAAAAGTCGGTAACGTCTTGATCGGAGATGCTGACCTTGGCGGCCACTTCGCGATTCAGGAGCTTTTGAATGGACAACTGGCGACGGATGTCGCGCTTTAGATCGTCGACGACCATGCCGCGCGCCTTGAGCTGCTTCTGGAATTCCTCTTCCGTGAAGGGGCTCTTGAGCTCGGTGAACTTGTCTTCGACTTCGCCGTCGCTGGCCTCGAGGTTCAGCTTCTTGGCGCGTTCGAGGAGGATTTCGTTGTTGATAAGCTGCTCGACCACATTGAGCTTAAGCGAAAGAGCTTCTTCCTGAGACGGCTCCTGGGATTCAGGATTGGCCTGAGCCTGGGAGTGGTAATACTTTTCGACTTCATCGCGCTTGATTTCCGTGCCGTTGACGACTGCCCATACGTCGGCAGCATGGCGTTCCTGCTGCTTGCAACCCGCGAGAAGGCCGAGGAACAAAGCAGCGAGGGGAAATAGGCTAACGGCGCGGCAAAGGCCGCTATAGCTTCGTGTTTTGATCAGGGGACGATGAGGAAAATTCAAGGTTTTCGCTCAGGCAGCCTTTTTCACACGACCAAGCCGAATACAAGCCGTGCAAACACGAATCTGTTTGCGAGCGCCGTTGACCACTGCGCGGACGTTCTTCAGATTGGGATTCCAGCGACGGCGCCGGGTATTATTCGCGTGGCTAACCACGTTTCCGTAGTGCGGGCCCTTGCCGCAAATTGAACACTTCAATGCCATAACTTCACACTTCCTGCGATTCAAAGGATAGAAAACAGAAGCCTTAATATTAGCAGAAGAGACGCGAAACGCAAAGCCAGTTGCGAGAAAAGGTGTTGCGGGATTTTCGGGAATTTCGGTTGTTTTGAAGCGTACAAAGGTAAGTTTCTGCGGTGTTTCAAGGCGAAGACGCAAAGGCGTTTGGTATACTGTGGATTCGAATGAGGCCCTAACCACGTGTCTTTGCGAATTTCCATCGTTGAATATCTAAATACGGCGCCGCTGGTGCGGGGGTTTACGCACGGACCGCAGAAGGGCAAGTACGAACTGTCGTTTACGGTGCCCTCGCAATGCGCGGAGGCGCTGCAATCGGGAGTGGTGGACATCGCGATCATTCCCGCCATTGAATACCAGCGAATTGATGACCTGGTGCTGCTGCCCGGACTGGCGATTGCGTCGAAAAAATCGGTGCGAAGTTTGCTGCTTATTTCGAAGAGGCCGATTCGCGAAGTGGAGCGGATCGCGCTGGACAAGAGCTCGCGAAGCACCCAGTCATTGACGCGGATACTGTGCGCAAAACGATGGAACATCACGCCGGAGTTTTTTGAGGCTGAGCCGAATCTGGGAGCAATGCTGGAAGAGGCGGATGCGGCGTTGCTGATCGGCGATCCAGCGCTGCGCCTTTCGCTGGCGATGGAAACATCGGCGCGGCGGAACGCTTCGGGTGACCTGGCGTGTGCGGGTACGAGCGTGGGGCTGGAGAAGCTGCCGAATCTGTTTGTGTATGACATTGTGGAGAAGTGGCGGGCGATGACCAGTTTGCCGGCGGTGCTGGCGGCATGGGCGGCACGTCGAGGAGTGGTCACAGCGGAAATAGCGCAGGATTTTCGGGAATCACTTGCGTTTGGAATGCAGCATCTGGACGAGATTTGTGGCGAGGCTTCGAAGGAAATGGGCCTTCCCTCAACGAAGCTGCGACGCTATCTGGTGGAGAATATTGATTACGCTCTGGATGCGGAGAATCTGGAAGGGCTACGAAGGTATTTCAATTTGTCGGCGGAGCTTGGCTTGATTCCGCAGGCACGCGAGATCGAGTTTGCGGAAGGTCGCGTGTCGGCCGCAGCAACAGAGCTAGCATCGGTGCAGCAGCCGTAAAATTTAGAAGGGACGCGAACGTGGCAATCACTAAGCAGCAAGCGATGGAGATGCTGGAATCGCCGGATCTGGTGGGCGTCGGGATGGCTGCGCACCAGATGCGACTGAAGAAGAATGATCCGTGCGTAGTAACCTATCAGATTGACCGCAACATCAATTACACCAACTTCTGCACGGAGTATTGTTCGTTTTGCGCGTTCTACCGGCCGATTGGCGCGAAGGACGGATACATCCTGCCATTCGAGACGATTTACGAAAAGATTGACGAAATGCTGGAGCTGGGCGGCACCGGCGTGTTGCTACAGGGCGGGCTGCATCCGGATTTACAAATCGGGTATTACGAGAATTTGTTGCGCTCGCTGAAGGCGCGTTATCCCCAAGTGCATTTGCACTGCTTTTCGGCGCCGGAGATTTTGTGCATCGCGGAAGTAAGCGAATTGAGTTTGCGTGACACGATACAACGACTTAAGGATGCGGGATTGCAGTCGATACCAGGCGGGGGGGCAGAAATTCTGGATGATGAGGTGCGAGGGAAGATCGCGAGGCTGAAGTGCACCAGCGACGATTGGGAAAAAGTGCATCGCACAGCGCATGCGCTGGGACTGCGAACCACGGCCACGATGATGTTTGGTTGCGGCGAAGAATTGCGGCACCGAGTGAATCACCTGGAGCGGATCCGGAGAATTCAGAAAGACACCGGCGGGTTCACGGCGTTTATTCCCTGGATCTTTGCGGCGGAAAATACGGCACTGGGAAAACGAGTGCAGGAAACGACGGCGGTGGATTATCTGAAGACGCTGGCAGTCAGCCGACTGTATCTCGACAATATTGATCACATTCAGTCGAGCTGGCTAACGCCGGGAATCAAGGTTTGCCAAGTGGGCTTGCAGTTTGGCGCGGATGATGTGGGCAGTATCTTGATTGAGGAAAATGTGGTCTACGCCGCAGGAGTAAGAAACCGGACCAACGAAGCAGAATTGCGACGCATTATTTCGGAAGCTGGATTCACACCAGCGCAACGCGACACGCTGTACCGTTCGTATATTTGGAAGCCAACGCTGGCCGCACAACCGACCGCGGCGTAAGCGTCAGTTATTTCCGCAGGCGAAGAAGAATCTCGACTTCTGTACCTTCTGGCAAATCCAGCGGCTCATAGGGCTGCAGTTGTCCATTTTTGTAGCGAGCCACCACGCGCATGGTTGGATCTTTCGCGGCTTTTTGGGCTATAGCCGCCGCGACTGATGGACTGAGGCTGGAACTACCACGGGAAGTTTCGTCTAACGCCTGGTTCACCAAAGCATCGGCATCGCGATTTTGTTCGCGGTAGACATGGTCGATACGAAAGTATTCGAAACTCTGCGACATTTTCTTGGCGCGTTCAAAGAGGGGGCGAAGGTCTTCGCTCTTGACCTTGTATTGTCCGCGCATCTGCTTGACCAGTAGTTCGGAATCGCTTTCAACGCGAAGGGCTCGGATCGAATGATTTTGCGCATAGTCGAGAGCGGCAATCAGTCCAAAATATTCGGCGACGTTATTGGTGTTTTGCCCAATGTATTTTTTCAGGCGAGCGACGATCTCGCCTTTGCCGTCGCGAATGACGACGCCATAGGCGGCGGGGCCTGGATTACCGCGTGAGCCACCATCCACGTTGGCCTGGTGCGCCGGAAGCGGTTTGCGTTCGGGCTCGGCTTCGCCAAACAAGCCACCTGGTCGCGGGGGAGATGGACGCTTAGAGTTCACGAAGTCGCGGCTCCGTTGGCAGCTTTTGGAGGGGCCGCGTGCGGGATGGGCTCGAGGGTGTATAGGATGCGGCCGCAAGTTTCGCAGCGAAAGACTTCTTCGTTAGTTTCCGTGGCGAGCACTTGGATGGTGTGAGGCAAGACGCGCATGCCGCAACCTTTGCACTGATCATTGCGAACTTCGGCCAGCGCGGAACCGGGATGCTTCTTGGCAATGCGGTTGTAGAGCTCGACGAGATCTTCCGGAACTTTGGCCGAGACTTGCAACCGTTCCGTATTCGCCGCTTCCAGCTTTTTCTTCTCGTCGGTGTATTGCACTTCGATCTGTTTTTTCTCGATGGCGATGACTTGCTCGGCTTCCTTGAGCTCCGCTTCGACGCGCTTCACCCGGCGCTCGGCTTCTTCGATGCCCATCATCTGATCAAGAACCAAATCTTCGGATTTGGAGGCTTCTGCGTCGGCATTGGCAATTTCGTGCTGAAGGGCTTTGTAGGCTTCGTTGGTCTTTACGGAGCTGCTTTGGGCGCGATACTTTTTGGAGCGATCCTTCCACTGCTCGACGTCGAGCTCGAGTTTCCTGCGTTGCGACTGAGCCTGCGCGAGTGTTTCCTTGGCGGAAGCCACAGCGCTGCGGGCGCCACTCAGCTTGGCGTCGGCTTCACGCATTTTTTTGGGTAGCGAATCCAGGTCGGAGCGAAACGCGGCGATCAACTGATCGAGTCTTTGAAGCTCCATAAGTTGCCCGATGGCATGATGCATGGGGCTGATTCTAGCATACGAGGTGAGCGGCCCTTTGCATTGGGCTTAGGAGATCTGGAGTGAGTAGAGCCCAACTTAGGCATGCCCAGCCGATGCGAAAAAGGGCGTGCTGGAGGCGTGCACGCCCCGATTACGCGAAGACGGGAAGTAGCGATAGGAGTTAGGAAGCCTTTAGATCGCGGCGAATCAGCATGGCGTCGAGGAAATAGCCGATGCCCACGGCGAGAGGCAACACGCCAAGGGCGGCGGCGGCCATGGTTTCCGGTTCATTCACAGCGCGGGAGATCATGGCGAACATCAGGAGGAAACCGACGCCGACGCTGACGAGGAGAATCCCAGAGCGGCGCGACTTCGCGTACTGAGAAAGTTCAGGCTCCATGGGGATTTCGGCACCACGTGCGAGAGCCGCCAGTCGTTCTTCGGTGCGAAGCTTGCGTACGCGGTAATAGGTGTAAAGCGCGGCCAGAGGGATACCCAAGGTAAGGATTACGGCCACTAATCCAATAAACTCGCCGGTCATTTGAGTCCTCCTGTAATTCAGAGCCGTGAGACGGTCCATGCGGTCTCAATAGAAGGTACGCAGGAAGCGTTGCGATTGTTCCTACAAAGAGGGCGGGAAGTTGTTAGAGGCAAGCCTAGCGAGGGCTGATTTCGCCGACCTGCATATTGGAATCGATGGCCAGGGTGGGGTAGCGAATTGGAGAACCCTCAGGAGCGGCAGGGTGCTGGGCAACTACCTGGAACTCGGAACCGGAGCAGTTGACCTGGTAGGTGTAGCCATCGCGTTCACGGCGAGCCATGTTGAGGGCGCCGGAAGAAATCAGGGCATCGATCGAGGAGCAAGTGCTGGTGGTAGCGATATTGGTGCGTTCGGCTTGAGCAATTTGTAGGAGATCGCTGCGCACACCGGTGAGGCTAATGGCTTGGGTGGGCGTGGTCCCCGCATCAGTGACCGGCATCTGATGCAAGTAGTACTGATAAACGCCAAAGAGTACCGCGGCGGAAACGAGTAGACCAACAAGGGCGCGCATAGGTCTATTTTCCGCCGTTGGTGGCCCTGAACAAGCGTTTCCCCGGCGAGAGTATCTTTAGAGACAACGCCCCGGTGGGCTTGGATGCTATCCGGACGCGGCAGCTGTTATCCTGAACTCAACGCCGTTCCTCTCCCGGCGAGCTTTACGCCTGGAGAGCGCAATGCCCACCACCATTTCTTCAATTGAAATTCACGCCATCGAACAGTTACGCGAACAAGAGCTGGAAGAAGCGCGAACGCGATTCAGGGAGTGATGCTGCCGGCGCAGCCCTTGCGAACTCCCACAGTGACGATTTCACACGAGTTTCAGCCGGCGGCGGAAGTTGGAGGAGATTACCCGGACTACTTCCAGCTTTCTGACCGGACCATTGGGCTGTATATCGGGGATGTTTCGGGCAAAGGTCTACCCGCTGCGCTCTACGCGGCCTTGGCGGTGGGAACGTTGCGAGGTGTGCACAAGACCGGGCGCGAGCCTAATCGAGTGCTATCGGTGCTGAATGAAAGATTGATGCTGCGCGGCATACCCGGGCGGCACACTGCAATCCGGTATGCACTGTTCGATCCGGAGCGGGCGGAGATGAAGATTGTGAGTGCGGGGATGCCGGGACCGTTTATCCTGCGCGGTCACGAATGTCGTGCGATGCACCTAGCCGGGATGCCGCCGGGACTTTTCCCTAACATTGAATATGAGGAGCACGTCCTGCGGCTGGAGCCCGGCGATACGGTGTTGTTCTGCACGGATGGACTGACCGACGCACGCAACATGTATGAGAAAGAGTTCGACTTGCATGGGGTGCGTGAAGTTTGCGAGCGGCATCGTGGAGCGCACGCGGTGGAGTTGCTGGGGCATGTGTTCGCCGCGCTTCAAGATTTCACGTTTGGCTGCCGGCAATGGAACGACATGACCGCCGCGGCTTTCCAGTTTGCAAATACCGAGTAAGCGTAAACGCGCTCCTGCAATACCTTGGACAACTGGGCACCGGGTGCCCCCTTTTCAATTGACCGCTCCAAGGTTCTCCAGTAACAAAGGAGGACATAGAAGGTCGATAAGAGGAGTCCTCGATGAATACCAAGTCCCCGTATGCATTACTGCTGGCCTGCGCGCTATCGCTTTCAATTTCAATTCCCGTGGAAACAATGGCGGCGCCGGATGCCGGGACCAGAGCAGGCGAAGTTTCGCGCGTGATTCCCGCAGTGAGCGTGGCGCGTGGGGCGAAAAACATGTCGGCGTCGGCGAAAACGGTGGTGGACTGGCAAGACGTGGTGAAAACCGAGGCAAGCGGGCGCGCGCGGGTGTCTCTGGATGACGGCTCGGTGCTAAATGTAGGTTCGGCGTCTTCGTTGACGGTGGTAAAGCATGATGCCGGAGCGCAGCAGACCGACTTGGAAATTGGGTTTGGGAAGATACGGGCACAGGCGCAAAAAATTTCGCAGCCCAACGGAAAATTCGAAGCGCATACGCCGGCAGGAGTGGCGGGCGTGGTCGGCACGGATTTCTATGTCGACTACGAGAACAACATGATGACGGTGATTGTGTTCGATGGGATTGTGCGCGTTTGTAACCTGGCAGGAGTTTGCGTGGAAGTAAAGGCCGGGCAAATGACCACCGTAAGAAAAGATGACGCCTCAGCGCCTGCTGCACAACAAGCGACATTAGCTACGCTTACCGACGCGGTGAACAGCACCTTGATCGAGGAGCCGAGCGACGGAGGGCAAGTTCGCCATATCAGCAAAGGAATCGCGATCACCCTGGGGATCTTGGCGGCAGTTCCGATCATCGTGCTTCCAGTGGTGATGAGCCGCGGCGGGACACCTCCGGCCACGCCGACGCCGGTTGCGACCGGATGTAAGCCCACACAAGTGGGCTCCTGTGGGTGAGAATTCGGCGCGTGAAACCCTATTTGGCGCCGAGCCATCCAACATAAGGTAAGACCCCACAGGCGCAGCAATGGCGCAGGCGGTTGGTTTGTCGGACCGCAGATACGTGGCGTACACTTAAGTTTTACTACTTGTCCCATAAAGCCAGAGTGAGGCACCCCTTGAATTATCGAACGGAAGTATCCCCGCGCCGGGTTTCCCGGTTGCTGCGTTGCAGTGTGTTTGTAGCGAGTCTGTTGCTGATTGCGATTCCAGGCAAGCCGGCGACGCCAGCGGACTCAGGGGCAAAACCTTCGCCACTGCTGGACGCGATGAAGACGGAACTCGACCGGTCGATGAAGACATTTGGCGCGCAAGATCCTCCGGCGTATTACATCGGATATACGCTGACCGACTCGCAGCGGGCAACGGTTTCAGGATCGAACGGAGCGTTGCTGAACAGCGACGAGGTGCGGAATCGTTGGCTGGAAGTGGCGGTGCGCACCGGCAACTACAATCTGGACAGCACCCACAAAGTGGACGGGCGGCAGCCACCCACGGCAGGGCCGGGAACGAATGCACCGCTGGATGATGATCCGGATGTGTTGCGTCGCGCGATTTGGCTAGAGACCGACAAGCAGTATCGGGCCGCGGCGGAAGCGTTGATCAAGATCAAGACCGGAAAAGAAGTGAAAGTGCAGACGCAGGAAGGCAATGCGCCGGACTTCTCGAAAGAAAAGCCGCAGACGTTTACGGGATCGTGGGTTTCGTTCACGCTGGACCGCAAGCCTTGGGAACAGAAGGTGCGAGACTATACGCATTATTTCCGGCAGTCGGATGCGGTGATCAATTCGATTGTTACGTTTACGGCGCAAGCGGAAAACACTCTGCAGCTCACCTCGGAGGGCACGCAGCTGCAATTCGGTCAGGTGCGCTACCGGCTGGAACTCTTCATCCAAGGCAAGGCTACGGACGGGATGGACATCGACCGGTATTACAACTTTGATTGGGTAAACACGGCGGAGGCGCCGAGCGATAAGGAAGTGTTGGCGGCGGCGGCACAGCTTCGCAAAGAGATGGAAGGTTTGGTGGCTTCTCCGCTAAATGATCCGATCGTTGGGCCCGCGTTATTGACGGGTCGCGCCGCAGCGGTTTTCTTTCACGAAGTTTTTGGACATCGCGCGGAAGGGCATCGGCAGAAGGATGTAAACGAAGGGCAGACATTCGCGAAAAAAGTAAACGAGCCGATCTTGCCGGATTTCCTGACCGTCGTGGATGATCCCACGATGAAGAAGCTGGGGAATGAGGATTTGCTGGGCTACTACCAATACGACGATGAGGGAGTAAAGGCGCAACGCGTGGTGCTGGTCGACCACGGCGTGTTGAAGAACTTCGAAATGTCGCGCTCACCGTTGGTGGATTTTCCTACTTCAAATGGACATGGTCGGCGCCAAATTGGAGCCAGCCCGGTTTCGCGGCAGGGCAATTTGATTGTGGAAAGCAACAAGACGGTGACCAACGCGCAGCTTCGCGCCAAGCTGATTGAATTGATCAAGCAGCAAGGTAAGCCGTACGGATTGCTGATTGATGACATCGCGGGTGGATTCACGTTCACGGGGCGGGGACAACCACAAGCGTTCCAGGTGCAGCCACTGGTGGTGTACAAGGTGTTTGCCGACGGGCGGCCGGATGAATTGGTGCGCGGCGTGGACATTGTTGGAACGCCACTGGCGGCATTGACGAAGATCGTGGCCACGGGCGATACCCCGGAAGTATTCAACGGATATTGCGGCGCGGAATCCGGTTCAGTGCCGGTATCGGCCGCATCGCCGGCAATTCTTACTTCGGAATTGGAAGTACAGAAAAAGCAATCGTCGACGGACCGCCCGCCCATTCTGCCGGCGCCGGCACATGACAGCGTAGCGAAAGCGGGAGGCCTTCTGTAATGCGGAATTTTCGGTTAATTGCTTTTTTGTTGATGGCGGTAAGCGTGGCGTCGACAGCGTTTGCGCAGCCAGCTCCGGCAGATAACGATCACACGTTGCAGGCCATGCGGGATGAAATGGCGCGAGCAAAAACGCGACTGGAAATCCAGATATTGAAGATGGATAAGCCGGTGAAGCCCTACTACATCGAATACCGGTTGCTGGATCTGGATGTGCGGGAAGTAGTGGCGGAATATGGCGCGCTGATCGATTCGACGCACAACCGCAGCCGGGTGATGAATGTGGCGGCGCGAGTGGGCGACTACAAGTTGGACAGTTCGAATTTCATAAGCGACGAGGGATTCCGCGGCTTCATTGGGCCGACGGGAACCGTGGGCATCGATCGCGATTACGATTCGTTGCGGCAGGATTTGTGGATTGCCACGGATCAGGCGTTCAAGGAAGCGGTGGAGACATACTCGCGCAAACAGGCGTATTTGAGCAGCCTGGCGCGGCAATCGGACATTGACGATTTTTCGCGGGCGCAACCGGTGCAGCATATCGAACCACTCGAGGTTTCGGACTGGACCAATCGCAACTGGGAGCAGGAAGCACGCGACACTTCGTCGGCGTTGCGCGCGTTCCCGCAGATTTACGAAGGGCGCGTTACCTATTATCTGGTGTACATGACGGAATATTTGCTGACCAGCGAAGGCACAGAGGTCCGCGCCAATCATCACTTTGCGGCCATTGAAGCGGGCATGAATACGCTGGCGGAAGATGGGATGCAGGTAAACCATTATTACGCAACCTACGCGCCGCGCCCGGCGGATCTACCCTCGGTGGATCGGGTTCGTAAAGAATTGAATGTGGCGGGCACAGAGTTGATGGCCATGCGGGCGGCACCACCGGCGCCGGACTATACCGGTCCGGTACTGTTCGAATCGAGAGCGGCAGCACCACTGATTGCGGAAGTACTGGGGCCATCGCTTAGCGGTGCGCGTCCGCCGGTGGCCTTTCAGCCGGTGGTCGATCAACTGATGAGCAGCCTGGGTGCGAGAAGCGAGTGGAGCGGCAAGCTGGATTCGCGCGTGTTGCCGGCGAGCGTTTCGCTGGTGGACGATTCGACGGCGAAGGAGTTTAAGGGAACGCCGCTGATAGGCGGGTATGCGGTGGATCAAGAAGGCGTTCCAGCGCAAAAAGTGGACATTGTTGAGAATGGGAAGCTGAAGAATCTGCTGATGTCGCGGCGGCCTGGCCCGGAATTCGACAAGTCGAATGGACACGGGCGCAGCGCCTTCTTGAGCGATGCGAAGCCGACCATGAGCAATTTGATCTTTTCATCTTCGGAAACAGTGTCGCCGGAAGAATTGAAGAAGAAATTCCTGGATGAGTGCCGCGAAGAGAAGCTGGAGTTCTGCATGGTGGTGCGGGAGATGGACAATCCATCGTTAAGCATCCTGCACCAGGAAGACTTCACGGATTTGCTGGCTAGCTTTGGCGGGAACGCGGCGACCGACCGGCTTCCGCTGATCGTGTACAAGGTATATCCCAAGGATGGCCGGGAGGAATTGGTGCGCGGGGCGCGCATTACCGGATTCAGCCCACGCAGCTTGCGGAACATCGCGGGGATCGGCAACGACGACTACGTCTACAACTATATGCAGAGCCAGGTGGCGGGAGTTTCTGGGACTGCGTTGGGTGCGTTTGGCACGGCGCAGAGCGGACTGCCGGCGTCGGTGGTGGCGCCTTCGCTGCTCTTCGAAGAGATTGAGGTGCGAGGTGCGCGCGGCGAACCGAAGCGTCTGCCGCTTTTGCCTGAACCGCCAATGAGCGCCAAGGCATCGAAGTAGGTAGAGGTTTTACCACCGTGGAAGTAAATCGGCGGGCGTTGATTGTAGGGCTGGCCGGCGCGGCGGGTAGCTACGGATTGTTCTGGACGATGCGCCGCGCGCTGATGGGGCCGCCGGTGCGAGCAGCAGAGACCAATCCTGGCCCGGTTACCGTTGTTCAGTTTAAGGACGATGGGCAAGGAAGCGGAACCGTAAAGCTGGATAAGGTCATCAAGAGCGATGCGGATTGGCTGAAGCAACTGAATGAAGAACAGTTTCAGGTAACGCGTCGCGCCGGAACTGAACCTGCCTTTCACAACGAATACTTCCAGAATCACCGGGACGGGTTGTACCGGTGCATTTGTTGCGGCAATGCCCTGTTTAGCTCGGATGCTAAATTCGAGTCGGGTACGGGCTGGCCCAGTTTCTGGCAGCCGATTGCTCAAGAAAACGTGTACGTAACAACGGATTCAAGCTTGTTTCTGACGCGCGACGCGGTGTCGTGCCGGTTATGTGATGCGCACCTGGGGCATGTATTTACGGATGGGCCGAAGCCGACAGGATTGCGGTATTGCATGAATTCGGCATCGCTGCGATTCGTGGCCCGCTAAGAGATCTGGGGCCAATTCCCTCTAAAAATGACCTGTTCGTGGCGCTATTGTCGCGGCGGACTGCTGCTGCAGGATGATGCCGCAGCTTCAGGTGAGTTGAGGTAGGCTTAACGGATGGTCACGTTCCAGCCTTTGACCGAAATTGT
The DNA here is from genome assembly GCA_049691535.1 of Candidatus Acidiferrum sp. Taxonomy (GTDB): domain Bacteria; phylum Acidobacteriota; class Terriglobia; order Acidiferrales; family UBA7541; genus Acidiferrum. The sequence goes on along the minus strand of JBAVNY010000474.1, from coordinate 248 downwards.
CCAAGAGAAGAAAAGGGCAGCGCTGCTGAGCATTGGCTCGGCAGTGTTGCTGCTGTGCCTGAAGACATTTCTGGTGGTGCGCACCGGCAGCTTGGGGGTACTTTCCGAAGCGCTGCATTCCGGGCTAGACCTGGTAGCGGCGGTTATCACATTTTTATCGGTACGAGTTTCCGACCAGCCCGCTGACGAGCGGCACCCGTACGGGCATGGAAAATTCGAAAATTTTTCCGCGTTTATTGAGACTGGGC